>JBBKXU010000436.1:0-4569 GCA_037969645.1 Ferruginibacter sp.
TGTATCATGCATCCAGCCCATCATCCACTTCATACCAAACCCAAGCCCCCCCTCGGTTGTAGGCTTCGATATTTTTGGCCAGTCGCTGGCTTCTTCGGCAATGGTTTGTATATCCGGAAAATCACGATACACGGTTTCGTTAAATTGTTTGATGAATTCAATGGCTTCCAGATTACCGTTCCCGCCAAATTTATTGGGCGTCCACTCTCCTTCATTACGGGAATAATCGAGCCGTAAAACTGAATTTACGGCATCAACCCTTATTCCATCCACATGAAACTGATCGAGCCAAAAACGGGCGCTGCTTATCAAAAATGATCGCACTTCTCCCCTTTCGTAATTAAATATATAACTGTTCCAATCGGGATGGTAGCCCTTACTCATATCGCCATACTCATAAGTATGTGTACCATCAAACATAAACAACCCATGAGCGTCATAAGGAAAATGTGAAGGCACCCAATCTAATATCACGCCTATATTTTCCTGGTGAAAAGCGTCAATCAAGTCCTTTAAATCGTCGGGCGTACCAAAACGGGATGTGGCTGCAAAATAACCTGTACCTTGATAACCCCAACTGCCGTCGTATGGAAATTCCATCACCGGCATAAACTCTACATGCGTAAAGCCAAGTTTTTTTACATAGGGTACCAAATGTTCCTTAAGTTGTATATAACTGTTGAAACTTTCTTCGTCTGTTTTTACCGGACGCATCCAGCTGCCTATATGCACTTCATACACACTCCATGGAGCATTAAGTGCATTGTGTTTTTTCCGTTTTTTCATCCAGGCCGCATCTTTCCATTTATAGGTAGATTGCCAGCCTACAGATGCTGTAGCTGGCCTTAGCTCACAATACTGGCCATAAGGATCCGTCTTTTTTGACACTGCTCCTTTGAATCCTTTGATATAGTATTTATAGGTGTCGCCTTTTTTAAATCCCGGAATAAAGCCCTCCCAGATACCGGATTTGTCGAGTCGTACAAAAAGCGGGTGCAGTTGCTCCTTCCAGCCATTAAATTCTCCAATAACTGATACCTTGGTTGCATTTGGTGCCCAAACAGCGAAGTAAAAGCCGGTCTTATCCAAAACCTCCATAAAATGGCTTCCAAATTTCTGATAGCCATTGTAAAAAGTTCCGTTTCTAAAATTGGTAATATCCTCGTCGGTAAACAGCGAGTAGTTCCATACGGGTTTCTGGCTATCTATAAAATGCTCATCCTCGTATTTTGTCAGCACTTTTTCCGACAACGCTGGTTTATCCGGTTTTACTGCTTTTG
The DNA here is from genome assembly GCA_037969645.1 of Ferruginibacter sp. Classification (GTDB taxonomy): domain Bacteria; phylum Bacteroidota; class Bacteroidia; order Chitinophagales; family Chitinophagaceae; genus Ferruginibacter. The sequence continues at coordinate 1,281 of JBBKXU010000436.1, forward strand.
CCTTCTGTGCTTTAGATGTTGCCATTTATGGAAATGCCCCTTAATTTACTCTTTTAAATATTCAATTTTGTTTTAACGTAAATTTATGAATAACATCTTAGTTAAATACGATAAATAGTTTCATTTTTAACTCAGATTTTAGTTCGCCATCAAAACACCCAATCCAACTACTGCATGTCAAAGCTCACTGCATTGCTTATTGCCTTATCCATTTTTACTATAAAGGCACAATCTCAAAACATTCCTGTATCTGGCACTGTGCGTGACACGGTACAAAACAAAGGCGTTGAAAATGCCGTTGTAATGCTCCTCACTCCTGATGACTCTGTGCTATACAAATTTACCCGTACCGATGCAAACGGCAGCTATTCTTTTAAAAATACAAAATCCGGCGATTATATACTAATGACGACGCACCCGTTTTTTGCCGATTTTGTAAATATGATTTCTGTAAGTGGCAGCAGTGTTGCTGTTCCGCCAATTGATCTTACCTCAAAAAGTAAACTGCTGCAGGAAGTTATTATGAAAACCGGTAACCCCATCAGAATAAAAGGCGACACGACCATTTATACTGCCGATAGTTTTAAAGTGAGCGCTAATGCGAACGTAGAAGAGCTGCTTAAAAAACTACCGGGCATTCAGGTAGATAAGGATGGCAAGATAACCGCCATGGGCCAGCAGGTAACCAAAGTTTTGGTTGATGGCGAGGAGTTTTTTGGCGATGACCCTGGTATGGCCATTAAAAACCTGCGGGCAGATGCGGTAAAAGAAGTACAGGTTTTTGATAAAAAAAGTGAGCAGGCAGAGTTTACTGGTATTGATGACGGGAACTCGAAAAAAACCATCAACCTTAAACTAAAAGAAGACAGAAAGAAAGGATATTTTGGTAAAGTTGATCTGGCGGGAGGATTACTTAAGCCTATTGATGATAGATATAATAGTAACATCATGCTCAGCTCTTTTAAAGGAAAAAGAAAAATATCGGGCTTCTTCTTAACCGGCAACACAGGCCAGGATGGGCTTAGCTGGCAGGATAGTGAGAAGTTTGGTGGTGAAGATAATAATTACAGCATGTCGCTTGATGATGATGGCGGTGTTAATTTTAACTGGACAGGGGGAAGTAACGATGACGAACCTTATGTGGACACTGATAATGGTTTCATAAGAAATATGAATGCCGGATTACAATACAGTAATAAGTGGAACGATAAACAAACACTTAATCTATCGCCAAAATATAACAGTCAAATATATTCAAACAACATGAGCCGTTTTGCCCAATCACAATATGGAGATACCCTATTAACTGACCGCTCAACAACCAGCACATACGTAAACCGGTATAATTTTAAAACAAACGGAAGTTACGAGGTAAAGATTGATTCAAATAATACGATCAAATTTACTGCCAAAGCAAATTTTTATCATACCGAAACTGATGAAGACAGAACATCGGTTGGTACAGGAAATACTGGTACCCTTAAAAACTCGATGAACAGTAATGTTAAAACAAATAATGATAAACAATCCCTGTTCGCAAGCGTGTTATTTAAGCACCGTTTTAAAAAAGCAAGAAGAACGCTGTCGCTAAATACCGACTGGAATAATTTAACACAGGATGGCGATAATTATTTAAAGTCTTTTAACCAGGCTTATTTCGATGGCTTGCCAACCACCGCCCAGAATATAGACCAGCAAAGGTTTACAGATAAGGCTAATACCCGCATTTCGGCCAAACTGGCCTATACCGAGCCGTTGAGCAAAAATTATTCAATGGAACTAGCCTACGAGTTAAGTTATCTTAAAGGACAGAATAACCAGACCACTTTCACTTACTCGCCGGTATCCGGCAAATATGACGAAGCGGTTGATTCATTAACCAATGATTTTACGCAAAAAATCACTATCAACAAACCATCTATTCGAATTAGTTACAAGGCTAAAAAAATAAAATTTGGCTTTGGTTCAGGCTTTGGATTTACCCATTTCGATTTAAGAGATAATTCTTTGGCCAAAGATTATATACGCAATTATACTAATTTCTTTCCTGGTGCCAATTTCAGTTACGAATATAAAAGTCAGCATAGTGTTAATCTTAGTTATAACGGAAATACCCAACAACCTTCTATCAGCCAATTGCAGCCATTAAGAAATAATACCGACTACTTTAACCAGTACATTGGAAACCCACAGTTAAAACCTTCTTTTACCAACTCAATTAATATTTCTCATAACACCTATAATTTTCTTAAAGACAGGTATATGTACCAGTCATTTAATGTACGGGTAACAAGTAATTCAATTACCAACAACAGAACTATAGATTTAGATTCTGGTAAAACGGTTACCAAGCCTATTAATACAGACGGGAATTATTCAATGGGCCTATGGTCGGGTATGGGCTTTAAGATTAAAAAGATTGATACCCGGATAAACCTCGGGCCAAATTTCAGGTATAGCAGAACAGCAGATGTTTTCAACAGCGTTACCAATTTTTCAAAAGTACTTGGTTTAGGTATCAATCTGTATGCTTCAAAAGCAAAAGAGAAAAAATACGATTTCAGCATGGGTAATAACCTTACATACAATCAAAGTAAAACTTCCCAATCGAGCAGTTCATTAAATTATATGGTCTATAATTTTTCAATGAACGCTAAAGTGTACTTACAAAAAACATGGTCAATCAGCACCGACTATAATTTAAACGCCAGACAAAAAACTAAACAGGTAAACACAAATTTAACCAACCAGTTATGGAATGCCAGGCTTGAAAAAACCTTCAAAAATGATGAGTTTACCGGTTATGTGTTGGTTAATGATATATTAAATCAAAACATAGGGATAAACCGAAATTTCGACAGGAACACTTTTAGCGAAACAACCAACGACCGCCTGAAAAGATACTGGATGATTGGATTTGCCTGGAATTTTAAAAATAGTGGAGCAAAAGCAAAATAAATTTTATGCGATTACTTAAAATTAAAGTTATGAGAGCAGCTTTGGTGATTTCAATGCTATCGTTAGCGGGTGCATTACAAGTATCTGCCCAGCAGTTTATAAGCAAAGCTGTAATTGAATACGAAGTTAACGCTAATGTTAAAAAAACTATGGGCAACAACTCCTGGGAGGAAATGCTGAAAGACGCCATGGGCCAGTTTAAAACCGGTTATTACAATTATACATTTGCTGATAATAAAAGCATTTACAGATTTAGCCGCTGGGCGCCCGGACAAAAAATTCCAGAGTGGTTTAAAAAGAACGACGAAGAAAACAGTTGGTATTTTGATCA
>JBBKXU010000437.1:0-7938 GCA_037969645.1 Ferruginibacter sp.
ACCGTATGTTACCGGTTTTATCAATAATGAATTTTGTAGGAATACCATTTACTTTAAAATCGGCAACCACTTTATTGTCATCATCCATCAGCACATGAAAAGGATAATTGTTCTTTGTCATAAAATCCTGTGCGTTTTGTTTTTTGTTTTCGGCCGACTCCCAGGTATCAATAAAAACAAAAGCCACATCAGCATTTGCGGTTAATTTTTCCTGAGCCTTCTTCATGGCGGGCATAGAAGCTATACAGGGGCCACACCAGGTGGCCCAGAAATCTGCTATCACCACTTTGCCTTTTAATCCCGCCAGACTAATATCATTACCTTCCAAATCTTTTAAACTGAATTTTGGTGCTGCTACGTTGATCATTTCCTTTGCAAGTTCTTCTCTTCTCTTTTCCTTAGCAGCCATTTCAAGTTTTGTCAGGTAGGCATCATAACCAACATCCGATTTGTTTTCGGCTACATATAACTCCTTTAGCATAGCTTTCATTTTGGAAGATGCAACACCATCTTCAACGAATTTTTCGAGTTCTTTTTTTGCCATTGCTGCAGGAGTAACTTTTACCATTAACTGACTGTAACGCTCATTATACTCAGGATTTTTAAATTCATTAATTATAGCTGCTTCATTTGCATATTGATATCCATTTTTGTAATCGCCAAGCTCATATAAAATCAATGCATAGGTATCAGCATACATAACATATTGACTCTCCCTTTGAGTGACCCATTGTTTTTTTGTGATACTTGCTGGTTTTTTATCAGCTGGCTTGTTCATTTCTTTTCTTGCCCAAGTGGTGGCGTCGTAGCTTATTCGTTTGGCTTCAGTCAGGTTTTCCTTAGCTAAAGCCATGTTCCACGACAGACTATTATAAATGCCCGCCTTTTCGGCCATGGTTAAGTCTTTAACCCAGGTATTAAAATCATCATATTTTTTTTCCTTGTGACAGGCTGATGCAATACTGCCTTTGTGATAATTAACCATAGCCTTGTCTTCCTCTTTTGGAGGATATGCTTTTACCAACACTTCAAAGGCGGTTTTTTTGGCGTCAGCTCCCTTAGCTTTATTTATAGCATCAGCCAATTCATTTTTTTTCCACTTGCCGTCAGGGTATTTTACTTTCATAATGCTGGTAAAAGAATCAGCGGTACTTTTCATCTTTAAGCGGTTGTACCACTGCGTTAAAGCGCTGAAATCGCTTTCAGATAAATCAGTTTTTGAACTCAGTTCTAAAAGGTATTGCTGCATGGCGGGCTCTCCTTCTTTTTTCTTCGCCGCATTAATAGCATCTAAATAAATATTATGAAAACCAGGTAAGTTCTTAAGTTCAGAATTTAATTTTATACCCTCTTCCAGCATACTGAGGCCTTTTTCATCATCTTTTTTCATACCAAATAAATACTCACCATAACCGGCATACAAAGTCCTTACGTTAAGATAGTAATTAGCTACTGGCTGATTATCTTTTGAATAAACCGGTAAAAAATAATCTTTACCACCGTTGTCGTCATTTACTTTTCTATCATTAGCCGAAAAAGAAAAAACAATTAGATTATCAACACTATCTAATTTAAAACTACCGGAATATATGGAGCCCTTTTGAATAATCTTTGGTTCAACAACTGCAACTGCACTCTTATCAAAAACGTAAATAACAATATCTACTTTCTTTTCATCTATCAAAGCTGAAAGTTTGCTATTGTATTTAAAGTTTACTGTCTGGCCGGATTGTGGCATTTGTGGAGTAATTTCTAATGCACCAAACTTTACCTGTCCATTGGTATTACTTATTGTAATCAATAAGAAGGCTACAAAAAATACTTTTTTCATTTGGGGTTGTTTTTGGTATGAGGATTAAAATTAAGATGAATATCAGAGAAAGGCAATTAAAGAATGTTAAAGTAAATGGAGAATCGAATTTTTTTTTATCAGTTACAATTTAACCTCCATTACCTGCAAGCTTGTTCTGCTTTTCTCTGCCATAAAACCCATTACATGACTTTCAATTGATGCATCAATAGTAGAGGTTAGTAATGATGGATCGTGTTTTGAAACTGCATTTAGCCAATCAGTAACCAAACGCCAGTCACCTCCACCATGCCCATCAGTATTTTGTTTCCATTCGGTTTTTTTGCCGGTTAAAAAATCAGTCATTGTAAAAGCATTCATGTCGCCGACTATATCGCCTAAACTCCCCATCACCCTTGTTCTTCGGCCATCATAGGAAGTGAATGCCTCCATAGAGAATGCCGCTGTTAAGCCACCTTCAAAAAGCATATTACAGGTATAATGATCAGGCTGGTCGTTATCCATTTGGTAAACACAGCGGCCGTAATTGGTTGTTTTTAGCTGCTCCATTACATATCCGGCTTGTTTAGTTTTGTCTTCGGGTAAATCAAAAACATAATTACGTTGTCTTTTACGATAGTAAATTTCTAATGCCGAGTAAGGACAGGTTGCCTCAACAGCGCAGCCATCGGTGCAACGGGCTGTGCTACCCGTAGGCGCATTCTTTTTGGTGAACCACTGCAAGCTTCCAAATGCCTGAATATTGGTGCAGGGTTTACCTACCATCCATCGAAGTATATCCAGATCATGACAGGATTTTGCCAATATAATCGGCGCAGTTTTTTTGCTATCATGCCAGTTGCCTCTTACATAAGAGTGGCTCATGTGTTTATGTTCAATGGGCTCCAGATGTTGAATGCTCACAATTTCTCCCAAAACACCGCTTTGCATAATTTCCCTGAGTTTTACAAAGTAAGGCGCATAACGCAGCACATGGCAAACGGCCACAATTCTTTCGGTCTTTTTAGCCAACGCTAAAATTTCCCTGCATTCTTTTTCACTGGGAGATATGGGCTTTTCCAACAACACATCATATCCCATTTCCAAAGCTTTCATGCAGGGTCCGTAATGCAAATCATCAGGCGTGGTTATTATAATAGCATCTGCAAACTTTGGCTTTTTAAAAACATCTTCCCAGGTAACAAAACTGTTTTCGGGTTTAATATCATGTTTTTTCATGTACCGCTCGTTGCGGATAGGTATGGGTTCAGCCACGCCAACTATATTCAATTGTTCGGGATAAGCAACAGCGTAACTACCATACACATTTCCTCGGTTACCGGCGCCACAAGTAATAGCTGTTACCGGTTTATCCAGACTGATTTGCTTATCGGGCAGTAAAATGGGCTGCTCATTTTCATCAACAGCATATGATAAAGAAGGAATTGCAGCAGCTCCGATTGAAATTCCTAAAGCCCTGATGGCATCCCGGCGTGACCATTGCTTTGGCATAAGCATTGTTTTTGTTTGAAATTGATGAATTTTAAAGTTACAATCTTTCAATGATCGGTTTATAAAAACTATTTTATTGTGTTGAATTGATAATTTAATCGCTTTCTTGTCTAATCAACTTATTATCAGTGTTATTCGATTTAAATATTGAGGCAATATATAAAACCTGAATTACGATATTTAATCAACAATTAGTCTTGCTATACGGCTTAATTGGCGTACCTTTGCGCCTCAAAAAACAGCCCTTAGCTGTCAGTCCGTAGCCAAAAGCCTCTGAGTTTCTGCTAAAAGCTGGTATCTAAAGGCCAAAAGATAAAAAATGAACATAAGAAACATCGCAATTATTGCCCACGTAGATCACGGTAAAACTACCCTGGTAGACAAGATTCTGCACAGTACAAATATCTTCCGTGATAACCAGGAAACTGGCGAATTAATTATGGACAATAATGATCTTGAAAGAGAAAGAGGTATTACCATCTTTAGTAAGAACGTTTCGGTTACTTACAAAGACGTAAAAATTAATGTAATTGATACACCCGGTCACAGTGACTTTGGTGGTGAGGTAGAGCGTGTATTAAAAATGGCTGATGGTGTGTTGTTACTGGTAGATGCTTTTGAAGGACCTATGCCGCAAACGCGTTTTGTATTGCAGAAGGCATTGCAATTAGGATTGCATCCAATTGTGGTTATCAATAAAGTTGACAAAGAAAACTGTCGCCCTGATGAAGTGCATGATGCAGTTTTTGAATTATTCTTTAACCTGGATGCTACCGAAGAGCAGTTGGATTTTCCTACTATTTATGGTAGTAGTAAGAACGGCTGGATGAATACTTCATTAACTGAAATTGACAATATTTTTCCTTTGCTGGATGCTATTTTGGAGCATGTACCCGAGCCAAAAGTAAATGAAGGAACCACGCAGATGCAGATTACTTCCTTGGACTACTCTTCTTTTTTAGGAAGAATAGCAGTAGGTAAAGTTGCCAGAGGAACCGTAAAAGAAGGACAGCAGATTGCATTGGTACAAGCTGGTGGTGTTATTAAAAAAATGAAAGTAAAAGAACTGTACACATTTGAGGCGCTTGGTAAAAAGAAAGCGCTGGAAGTAAGTGCAGGAGATATTTGTGCGATTGTAGGTTTAGATGAATTTAATATTGGTGATACTATTGCTGATGTTGAATTTCCGGAAGCATTGCCGGTAATAAGTGTGGATGAGCCAACAATGAGTATGATGTTTAGCATTAACAACTCGCCGTTCTTTGGTCGTGAGGGTAAATTTGTAACCTCACGTCATTTGCGTGACAGGTTGATGAAAGAAACAGAAAAAAATCTTGCGTTACGTGTGGAAGATTCTGACAGTGCAGATAGCTTCTTAGTATTTGGTCGTGGTATTTTACACCTTGGTATCTTAATTGAAACCATGCGTAGAGAAGGTTTTGAATTAACCGTAGGTAACCCACAGGTTTTGGTAAAACAAATTGATGGTAAAAAATGTGAGCCTTATGAAACATTGGTAGTAGATGTGCCATCTGAATACAGTGGTAAGGTAATTGACCTGGTTACGCAACGCAAAGGCGAAATGCTGATCATGGAAAGCAAAGGCGAAATGCAGCATTTAGAATTTGACATTCCTTCAAGAGGATTAATTGGTTTAAGAAGCACCATGCTTACCGGTACCGCCGGCGAAGCTGTGATGGCTCATCGTTTTACTGATTACCGTCCTTGGAAAGGTGTTATTCCAGGCAGAAGTAATGGTGTTTTACTTTCTAAGAATATGGAAAAAACAACTGGTTACTCCATTGATAAATTACAGGACAGAGGACGTTTCTTTGTTGATCCGGGGGAAGAGGTTTATGCAGGACAGATTATTGCCGAGCACATTAAGCCAGGCGATTTAAATGTAAATGCAACAGAGCCTAAAAAATTAACCAACCACCGTGCAAGCGGTAGTGATGACGCTAGTCGTGCTGCTCCAAAGATTCAAATGTCTTTAGAAGAATGTATGGAGTATATACAACAAGATGAGTGTATTGAGGTAACACCTAAAAGCATTCGTATGCGTAAAGTGATACTGGATGAGAATGATCGTAGTAAAGTTGCTAAGCAAATGAAATCAGAGCCAGCTTAAAAGATATATAATTGATTAATCCTCCGAAATAAATCGGGGGATTTTTTTTGTCACCGATAAAGCAGAAAGGCTTTATTATACTAAGTTTGTACAGCAGCAAAACAAATTGAATGACAACAGGACAGTGTAAAGTTTGTGGGAATGACCAAGAAAACAGTTTGCATCAGATAAAAGAGATGCAACTAGGATTACGTGAAATGTTTACCTATTTGCAATGCGGCAACTGTGGCCTGATGCAGTTGCAGGATATACCAAAAGATTTGGGCAAGTACTATCCTAATGATGGATATTACTCGTTCAACCTCGGATTGGATATCAAACAAAAGCCAGATACTTTACGCAAACTAAAAGCTTCCTATTTTCTCTATGGTAAAAATAAACTGGCTGGCAGTCTTCTTTCAATCGGCTATAAAAAACCGGAGTACTATAATTGGTTAAAGAATACCGGGGTTAATTTCAGGGATTCAATTTTAGATGTTGGCACTGGCAACGGAAGTTTACTACACAGCTTTTATAAAATAGGCTTTACAAATCTGCACGGTATAGACCCCTTTATAAACGAAGACAAAGATTACGGTCCGATAAAAATTTATAGGAAAGATATTTTTGAAACTACGGGGGAGTTTGACCTCATCATGCTACATCATGCATTTGAACATATGGATGAACCGCTGAAAGTTTTACAACAGCTTTACCGCTTATTGAAAAAAGGAAAATATCTTTTAATAAGAACGCCGGTAATGGGCAAATACAGCTGGAATAAATACGGCGTAAATTGGATGGATTTGGATGCGCCAAGGCATATAATTATTCATTCTTTAAAAAGTATGGAATTGTTGGCGAAGGAGGCTGGGTTTGAATTGCGGAAAACTGTGTTTGACGGTAACTATATGAGTCTTATCGGCAGCAATCAATATGCAAAAGATATTGCCTTGCCAGATGCAAACTCCTACATGGTTGATAAAAAGGCGTCGGGATATACTGAAGCAGACATTGAAAATTTTAAAGCAATCAACAGGCAAAACGACCTTGACGATAATGCGGATCAGGCAGCTTTCTATTTATTTAAACCCTGAGTAAGTTTTTTAAAACAACGTTTCATCAGCTTTTTCGACCAAGGCGTTTGTTTCAAAATTATATTGGGGATTTTTTTCTGGTAGTTAATAATTTCCTGAACTTTATCCGGAATTGCTCCATTGTAGCCGGTCTTTCTGATATCGCCAATACCTTTTATTTTAAACCGTTTAAGCATATTCCAAACCAAGTGAAAAACGTACTGGTTTTTCAGTAACAGATCACTATCGAATTTGGTAAGTAAAGTAAAATACTCGGGGATCTCTACCTGAAAATTTTTATAATATTTATAAGATTCCTGTGTGGAGCCCTTCCCAATATTTACCAATGCTTTTGGAATGTAATGAAATCCATTATGCTTCTGTAAATACCTTATATAAAAATCTATATCCAATACCCAGTTAAATTGCTTGTCGTATGCTAGCGCTGTATCTTTTTTATGCATTACCACGCTGGGGTGCCCAATTACATTCAGGTAAATAAGGCTGAGGATAGAATCGTCTAACATTTCTTTTCTGTCATCTTTCAAAAATTCTTCTTCAATTACACCTGTTTCTAAATAAACCTGGTTACTGGCACTAAAAATAAAATCCTTACCAGATTGCTCTGCCGCATCTGCAAAAAGCTGCAGGGCGTCGGCCCCTTCAAACCAGTCATCATCATGTATTATTTTTATCCAAGGGGCATTTGCTCTGGCCATTACTTTGTTGCAGTTTTCAACTGCTGATAATGCGGGTTCATTTTTTTGGTACGAAATAGATAATTTATCAGCGTATGTTGCTACTAGGTTGCTCACCGAATCATCAGGGCTGTTATCATTGATCAGCACTTCATAGTTTTTGAAACTTTGAGCAATGATAGAATCCAGTAATTTCTTCAAAAGATCGGCTCTTTTGTATGTTGGAATGCAGATTGAAATAAATGGTTGCGACATAATTAATATTAATGAACAGGTTAAAATTAATCTTTTGAATTAAGGCCAACAGTTCTTTTGCTTAAGTAAAGAGCACAAATTTAATTCATCTATTTTTGCAATCAATCAATTCCGTAGGATATGCCTCCTGAAATTTGCAGTTTTCTGCAGCAATACTTTGACAAGATACTTGTAGTATCTGTGCCTCGTTTTTCCGACAGGCATGAGAAAGTAAAACAAAGTCTGGTCGGCTTAGATTTTGAATTTTTTTGGGGTGCAGATAAATTAAAACTTGATTACGAAACTGCAAAGGCCGACGGAACCTATGATGAGGCAAAAGCTAAAAAATTGCAACGGCAGGGTAAAGTATTGAATTTGGGAGAAATTGCCTGTTCCTTATCGCATCGCAATTTATATGCAGCTATGATAGAAAACGGCTGGGAAAAAGTATTGATATTGGAAGATGATGTTTTACCAATTGACGACAACATGAACAGCTTACAAGCTGCCATTGAGGAG
>JBBKXU010000438.1:0-3085 GCA_037969645.1 Ferruginibacter sp.
GAATCATATTATGGAGCAAGGGCATTCCGTGGAATGCTGCGTGTTTAATTTTTATCAGCAGTTCAGTTAACTGTAATTAAATGCCGCTTATTTTAATTTGCTTAAATTAATTTGTAACAACTTAAAAATATCAACATGTTAAATGCTATAAACTGGTTCGAAATTCCGGTAAAAAATTTCGATAAAGCCAAAGCTTTTTATGAGACCATTACCGGAACCGAAATGATGGTGATGGAAGCCATGGGCATGAAATCGGCTTTCTTTGTTTTTGATATGAAAAGCGGCGCCATTGGTGGTTGCTTAATACAGGGGCCTGGTTACGAACCATCATCCACAGGTAGCTTAGTTTATTTAAATGGCGGTGATGATCTTAGCGTTCCTTTATCAAAGGTAGAAGTTGCCGGTGGCAAGATATTGTTACCAAAAACAGCCATCGGCCACAATGGCTTTATGGCACATTTTACCGATCCTGAAGGAAATAAGGTTGGACTACATTCAATGAAATAAGTTAAGCAACACATGAACCATACAAAGGAAATAGCAAATCATATTCGTCAAATTCATATAGGCGGAAACTGGACATCCTCCAATCTTAAAGACAATCTGGCGGATATTAGCTGGCAACAGGCAACAACAACTGTTAACTCATGTAACAGTATAGCCACGCTGGTTTACCACATGAATTATTATATAGCCGCAGTGCTAAAAGTATTGCAGGGCGGGATATTGGAGGCTAGCGATAAATTTAGTTTTGATGCGCCGCCGGTTTCTACTCAGGCAGACTGGGAAAATTTGGTTGCCAAAGCCTTAGCCGATGCTGAACTGTTTGCCGGGCTGGTTGAGCAACTGCCCGACAGCAAACTTGGCGAAATATTCGTTGATGAAAAATACGGCACGTACTACCGAAACCTTCAAGGTATTATTGAACATTGCCATTATCATTTAGGGCAGATTGCGTTGATTAAAAAAATAGCACTGGAGAAGAATTAAGCTTTGTAAGCAATATTAAACCTTCATTTATACCCAATACTGGGTATAATTTATTCCGTTCTCATAAGTTATATTTATCTCGTATCTTTTTTAAATGATGATTATGAAAAGAATAATAACAACTGCCATAACTGTTTGTATAGCGGCAATAAATGTAAACGCACAGGAAACAGCTCACCTGCTTACCATGTCGGCCGAAGCTGATTTGAAAATTTACAAAACTAACCGGTTAAATACCGATGCACTTAATGCAGCCAAAACTAAAATTGAAAAGGCGATCAGTATGCCCCTTGGTATGAAGCTGGCGTATGCCTGGTTTACCAAAGGCGAGATTTATAAAGCTGTTATCAGTAATGAAATTGAACGTTTAGAAGGTAACCCCGCTGTTACTGACAAGGGAGATAATGATGCCTTGCTGGCTTTTGATGCTTATCAACGAGCACTGAGCTATTATCCAGGTAAAGAAAACAAAGCCGGTGCGTTAAAAGGCATTGCTGAACTGCAGGATTTCTTATCGAGAATGGGTGTAGTTAAATTTAGTACGAAAAAATACGAGCAATCTTATTTAAGTTTTAAAGCCTCGCTGGATGGGCATGATATTTTGAAACAAAACAACATTAAAAGCATTTATGATGATAAAATAAAACTGGAAAAGCAGCTGGAGATGACCGCTTCTACGGCGTTTCTGGCAAAAAAGGCGGAAGAAGCAATCGTTTATTTTGAGCAATTGGTAAAAACAGGAAATGCCCGTGCAAATATATACAGTTCTCTTGTTAGCTGCTACGAGCAAATTGAGGATAGAAATTCGGTAAAAAGGATTTTAGGCGAAGGCCGTAAAAAATATCCCAATGACACAAAACTTTTGTTTAATGAGATAAATTTTTTACTTGCTGAGGGTGAATATGGTCTCTTACCCGATTTGTTTAAACAGGCGCTAAAAGCCGAGCCAAAAAATACAACTGTTTACAATACGCTGGCCACCGTGTATGATGAATTATACAAAAAGGCTCTTAGGGAAAACAATACTGCAAAGGCCGACGACTATTTTGAAGCAGTTAGGGAAACCTTTACCCAGAGCCTTACTATTGAGCCAAATCAGGTAGCAGCTAATAGTGGTTTAGGTGTTCATTTTTACAGTAAATCAAATGCCCTTCAAAAGGAATTAAACGAAATGCCCATGAGCCCCTCGGCTGCTGAGAAGCAGAAAATGAAGGATCTTGAAAAACAATCAACAGCATGGATTGATAAGGCCCTGCCCTATTTTCAAAAGGCAGAGCGAATAGATCCAAATGATTTCAGCGTGTTATTGGCCCTTAAAAACATTTACTTACGCAAAGAAGACATGGAAAAATATAACGAGTTTAAAAAGAGATATGAGATAGTAAAAAACGGAGGAAAAAACAGCAGTTCTTATTTCAAGTAACAAGAATCGGTAAAAACTAAGGCTGAAACTTTTAAATAAGTTTCGGCCTTTATAAATGGGGTTTGTTGGTTACGTACATTATTTCAATACCGTAAGCTCGCTGTCTTTATTGGTTTTATGCAGATAATCTACCAAATCGCTCTGGGTTATCAGCGGGTTTACTTTCTTGATGTTTATTTTGCCCGTTAATGCCTGATGCCCTTTGGTTGCGTTGGTTACAAACAGTCCGTCCAGATTTGTTTCGTTGTTTTGGCTGGACATATCCAGTACATTTAGCTGAATGGCATCTTTTTGTGCCGGTATTGGGTAATTATTATCAACCAGGGAAGCATCCTGCATCACAATTTTGCCATCTTTGGCAATACGCACATTCAGCTTCTTAACACCAAAATATTTTTGATTGTCAATTGTGTACCAGGTATGTGAAAAGGCAATATACTTTCCTTTTTCTTTGCTGATGATTACTTCATACTGGTAAGACTGTTTAGTGTCGTCGTTATACATGGTGCCTTTCCAAAGGCCGCTAATATCTTGGCAAAAAACAAAAAGGGGGCAGCACAAAACTACCATTAGAGGTAAAATACGTTTCATAGGTTTGGGTTTTAGAGGGTAATCTCCTATCATAACGCTTTCATTTTATATTTATTTTAAATTATTGTAACTATTTTTTAC
>JBBKXU010000439.1:0-16028 GCA_037969645.1 Ferruginibacter sp.
GAGTAAGATTAAAAGCTTACTCCTTTTTTGCGCCCTTTACATAATCAATTTTTTAATTTTTGTTCTCGAACGGTAAAACTGAGATTTGCTATAACCTGCACAGGGGCCTGAAATATCAATAGTTTCTAAGTATTTTTGATCTGCCAGAAATCACTCTGTTTTGTCATTTTTAATATCTTCTTCTGTAACCGGGCTTGAAAATACGGAACCAATACCTTGCACTAAACTCGATATGGGGCCTTCCATTTTATTGGTATTATCATCAAGTGTATTATCGTGCAAAAAACGGCCTATATTTAGTTCAGGAAGTAAATGCAGTAAAATATCATTTTTCTGATTGCTTAAAAATAATTTCACTTCCTTGATATCAGAGTTGTCGGGTAGATTTTCTTTTACAAGTTTTACTGCTTCATTTGCAATTGCATTCATGTGTGATTCTGCTTCTTCGTAAGACTGGCCGCTATAATCTGAGATTGTTTGTACGACTGCTTTTTTATCAGTATCAAAAAATTTACTGATCCATACAGTAGAGTTGGCAACCTGTAATATTTTTTCTGCATCTTCATCTTTTTGAACATATCGGTACAATCCGGTAAGTACAGCAGGAATGGCTGCCTGACTGAATTTATCTTCTGCCAATTTATTTTTATCTTCTGGCACCTGTTGTGTATTAGGATCTATCTTTTGTATTTCTGGATAGCCTAAATTTTGTTGTATTGTTTCTAAAAGATTAACTGACATAGTTTGATATATTTTGAGGTTTAAAAAAGTATTCTAACGTTATAGTAATTGTTACATGACCTAATTAACAAAAGTTTTGTCGCTAAAACGACCTGTATTCAATAATCTGATTTTCATAAAAGCGTATTTAGTTGCAAAAAATTGAAAAGTGATAATATCTTTAAAATCTATGACAGGAAAATATTCCTG
Source organism: Ferruginibacter sp. (assembly GCA_037969645.1). Taxonomy (GTDB): domain Bacteria; phylum Bacteroidota; class Bacteroidia; order Chitinophagales; family Chitinophagaceae; genus Ferruginibacter. The sequence continues at coordinate 931 of JBBKXU010000439.1, forward strand.
CAGTACATCTTCATATAATTTATTGAAATACATTTCGCAATTGTTACAAAGTGCAATAATTTCTCCACCTTTTGAAAATCCAGCCTGTTCGTGGGTATCTGCTTCAATCCGTTGCCAAAGCTGATCTGTAATCGTAAAGGGAATAGCTATATTGAACTGTCGCAACTGATTGCTAATCTCTTCCGCATACTGCTTGCTCTCTACTGACAGTGCAAATATTGCCGTTTTTAAATTGGTATTTTCAATGTCTTCTGCAATAGACTCAAAACCATCGGTTATCTGACTTAAATAGGAAATCAGGTTTTGTAATTTACCCTGAAGTATTTCATTTATAGCTTCCATTGTTTTCTTCATTTTCTTATTCTTTTAAGATCAGGTATAAATTAACCATTCAAAATCTGTTCCATAATTTATGGATTAATTTTATTTTAAGTTTTGGAAGGCACTGAGAACATGAAAAATGATAACAGTGAAAAGTGAAAATAATGAAGTTAGTTGTACAAAGAATATTTAAAGCCGTTTGTTTACAACAATGTGTGAATCATGTAAATAGGATAAAGAATTATATAAATCCGGTCGGTAAAATGTGCCAGGTGGTATAATTATATTTCCTATGCTGAGGTCTAAAATAATGATTCCTGTGTGAACAAATTTGGAATTAGAGATGGAGGGAAAAATATTTCATAGGGTATTATTAGTAAAATTATTTCAGAAATCTGGTTAGGCAGTTTTTTTAAGCAATTCCTGTAGTCTGGTTTTGGATCTGAACAATTGAGATTTACTGGTTCCTTCGCTGCAATTTAAGATGGAAGCAATTTCCCGGTGGTTATACCCTTCAATTACATACAGCATAAAAATTTTCCGGTAACCGGCAGGTAGGTTTGTAACCATACTGATAATATCTTTTTCAGCCAGTTTATCCAATATGTCTGCACCTGAATCTTTGATAGGGTACAACAAATCGGTATTAAAACTGATTGCTTGTTTATTGGCGTTCCTTATATGACTCAATGCCGTGCGTGTTATAATCGTTCTAATCCATCCCTCAAAACTGCCGGAGTTTCTAAATTTGTGAAGGTTTTTAAAAACTTTGATAAATCCATCCTGCAAAATATCTTCTGCATCAGCTGTGCTGTTATTGGTATAACGAAGGCAAACAAGGAACATTTTAGATGCATATCTGTGGTATAAGTGCTTCTGCATTATTGGGCATCCCTTGATAGCTTCTTCAATCAATTCAGATACCTCAATATTGTCCGAAATGTATTCCGTCATTTTTATTCGTGTTAGGGAGAAATTACCGGTATTGCAATTACTGCTAACCTTTTTATAATAGCTAAAATATATAATAGAAGATTTATTTCTGAGCTAATTCGGTGAGTCAATGCTTTTTACCGTTAAAACAGGATTGCCGGATGTTGGGAAATTTGTGAAAAGAAAAATTGCGTCGCAATAACAGTTAAAATAATTGTAACCCGTAGTAGCCAATTAGTGTAAAAACCACACAACGGGTAATTACACCAATGCAGCACCAGGTTACCAGTTTCTTAGTATTTGCATTCAGTCCTACACCAATGGCAATACTTACCGGTGCACCAACAGCAAATGTTCCCAGGAACCCCAAACCAATGATGCCGTATTTGTTCCAGATACGGAGAATAACGGGATGTTTCTTTTCTGCAGTTGCTTTGCTGGGTTTTTTCTTATGAAACAAGGCTCTTATCTTATCGCCCAGGAATGCAGCAACAAATACACCAACCAAACCGCCGGTTACACTTGCAAAAAAGATAGTCCAAGGCGATAACCCAAAGGCAAAGCCTGCGGGAATGGCTGCATAAATTTCAAAAGTGGCAAGGCCTGCAACAGTAAGGACTTTTAAAAACATATTTTTACGGGATGGATAAATCGATAAAGTGACGAAATTAAAGCAAACAGCTTACAATAGACCATATTTTATGGTTTGTATTTATTGTATATAACTGCTTTAATGTATTGGGCGTGAGGGTATAAATCCACAGCGTTAACCCTTTCCTAAAAAAAAATGAAAACCATTGTCCTGTAGGAGTTTGTGAGTATATTGCCAGCAAATAAAAACACATGATGAAAAATTTATCCCTTGTATTGAATGTTATTTTGGTTTTGGCAGTAGGCTACCTTTATTATTACGATTTTTCGGGCAAAAAGGCTGACGCTGTAGCGGCAAAATTAGGTAACAATTATATCGCATCGGATAGTAACGGATACAGGCCCCCATTAGCATATGTGGAGTTAGATTCGTTGAATGAAAATATTACATATATAAAAGAGAAGCGCAGGGAATTGGAGGCCGAAATGAAAGCCATTGATCAGGAGCAGGAAAACGGATACCGCGGACTACAGGCACAAAAAGATAATTTTTTAAAGAGAGGGGCTGCCATTACCGAAGAGGAAGCCCAGATATTTCAGGGACAATTGATAGACAGGCAACAGAAAATTGACAGCAGAAAGCAGGATCAAAGTCAGAAGCTGAGTGAAAAGAGTTTTACGATTATGGAGGATATTCAAAAAAAGCTGAAGGATTTTTTATCGGATTATAATAAGGATAAAAAGTACATGTATATTTTCACCACTGGTACCGGGCTCGATTATATGGTGTTTAAGGATTCATCTTTAAACATTACCAACGATGTAATAAAAGGGATGAACGCCAAAATGAAAACGGCTTCTAAATAATAAATTGCCACAATTTATCTATCTTGTTCCGATAAACTGCGTCGCTTAACTACATTCATAAATTACAGTAGTTTGTTTAAGTTTCGCAGTAACATAAACCGGAATAACTATGTCTGAACAAACTGCTTCTTTTAAACCAACACTTGGCCTGTTGGATTCCACAATGATTGTAGCCGGCTCCATGATTGGGTCCGGTATTTTTATTGTTAGCGCCGATATTGCCCGTAATGTGGGCAGTGCCGGCTGGCTGATTGCTGTTTGGGTAATTACCGGTGTTATGACTTTAATGGCTGCACTAAGTTATGGCGAATTGAGTGCCATGTTTCCCAAGGCCGGCGGGCAATATGTTTATCTGAAAGAAGCATTTAATCCGCTTGCAGGATTTTTGTACGGCTGGAGTTTTTTTACGGTAATACAAACAGCGACTATTGCAGCGGTAGGTGTGGCCTTCAGTAAATTTGCAGGTTATTTTATTCCAGCGCTGGAATTGGCTGATGAAAATATCCTGATACAGATTGGCAGTTTTAAAATTTATATAGCTCAACTTGTTTCCATAGCCTTGATTGCTTTTCTTACCTATATTAATACCAAGGGTGTAAAAGGAGGAACGATGATTCAAACAAGTTTTACGGTAATAAAACTGCTTTCTTTGTTTGGATTGATTGTGTTTGGGTTTGTTTTGGCTTTTAATGCAGAAATTTGGAATGCGAACTGGACCGATGGCTGGCAAATGACAACCCGTAATGCAGAAGGCGCAGTAATTGGCGGCGTTGCAGGCTCAGCAATAATCGGAGCTATAGCAGCGGCCATGGTAGGTTCAATCTTTAGCAGCGATGCCTGGAATAATGTGACTTTTATTGCAGGTGAGATAAAAAATCCGAAAAGAAATATTGGCCTGGCGCTTTTTCTGGGCACCCTGATAGTTACAACCATTTATGTCTTAGCCAACCTGATGTACGTGAGTGTTTTGCCCATGAATGAAATAGCATCGGCACCACAAGACAGAGTTGCGGTTGCTGCCAGTGCTCCCATCTTTGGCGATATTGGAACTTATGTAATTGCGGTAATGATTATGATCTCCACTTTTGGATGTAATAATGGATTGATTCTTGCCGGGGCACGTGTGTACAATGCTATGGCGATTGATAAATTATTTTTTAAAAAAGCGGCCGATCTTAACAAAAATGCCGTTCCTGAATACGCTTTGTGGGCTCAATGTATTATGGCAAGCGTACTTTGTTTGAGCGGTAAATACGGTGACCTGCTGGATATGATAGCATTTGTAGTAGTATTGTTTTATGCAATTACCATCATTGGTATTTTTAAGTTGCGTAAAACCAGGCCAGATGTTGAGCGACCTTACAAGGCATTTGGCTATCCAATAATGCCTGCGCTTTATATAATTCTGGCATTGGTGTTTTGCATATTCCTGATTATTTTTAAAACAAAATATGCTGCTTTTGGTTTAGGAATCGTATTGCTGGGAATACCGGTTTATTATTTATCTATTGGAAAAGGAAAAAAAGAATAAAGGTTATGGCTGTAACAGATTTTAATAAATTATTTCATGATCTTGCTCAATTAAAAGTTGCAGTAATTGGCGACGTGATGCTGGATACTTACTGGTGGGGAAATGTTGATCGTATTTCCCCTGAAGCGCCTGTGCCGGTTGTTGCTTTGAGTAAAAGAGAGCAACGTATTGGTGGAGCAGGTAATGTAGCACTGAATGTAGCATCACTTGGTGCTGCAGTAACTGTGATAAGTGTTTTAGGTAAAGATGCTGATGGAAATCAACTGGCCGGACTACTTAGTGAAAATAATATTAACACAGCCTATCTTCTTCACAGCGAACAACGCATCACTACCAACAAAATCCGTATTATAAGCCGCAATCAGCACATGATGCGGCTCGACGCCGAAATAGCAGACGATATGCTTGCCGCTGATGAAGACTTGTTGCTCTATATGTTTGAGAAATATTTAACAGCCGAAAATCCGAATGTGGTTATTTTGGAAGATTATAATAAAGGTGTATTAACAGAAAGAGTGATTGCAGGAGTTATAGATCTTTGCAAAAAACAAAATGTACTTACAGCTGTTGATCCTAAAAGAGAAAATTTCTTTGCTTACCGTGGTATTGATATTTTTAAACCCAATCTTAAAGAAGTAAAAGAGGGGTTGAACATTTTACGTGAAACAGTAAGTCTCAACTTTTTAAAAGATATGCATATACTTTTGCAGGAACAACTTGAACACCGCATATCGTTAATCACATTATCGGAGAAAGGCATTTTTTATCAATGTGAAGATGATGCCGCCATTTTGCCCACACATATTCGCAGCATTGCAGATGTGAGCGGCGCAGGCGATACTGTAATTGCAGTTGCATCTTTGGTGTTTGCCGCAACCGGCAATGCCAAACTAATGGCTGAAATAGCCAACATTGCCGGAGGATTAGTTTGTGAGGAGGTAGGCACAGTGGCTATCAATAAAAATAAATTACTGGTTGAGTGTAATCAATTATTAAGTTGATTGGTTGTATTGGTTTCTGCAATTTTCTTTTTTGAATCAGCCTCTGCTTGATCGAAAAAAGCATCAAAATTAATAAACAATTCAAAGGCTACTTTCACAATTACCAGTATCAGAATAAAAACTTTGCTTAAACCCAGCGATAAGAACATGCTCCCCACAATTACAACAAACTGCTGTACAAAAATTCTTCCATAAGGCTGATACATGAGTTTGCTCATGGAGATGGTTTTATACTCGCCAGATAAGAAGAAACTTGATAAAGTATGCAAAGTATAGTAGGCAATAAAAATCAATAATAGTAATTGGCCTTCATTCCCCAACGCTGCAGGCACACTTCCATATCCACCAAACATTGTGTGGTCTTTTATTATTCCGCTTACACCGAAAAATATCTGCGTTTGTACCAAGACAAAAAAGCCATAATGGAAAATAAAAAAAATAATAAAGAACAGGCCTCCCACCATAGTAATGCCACCGTTTTTACTCCACACATCTTTTGTGCGTACAAACAGTGTTACACAACCCATTTTAATTACATTAAATAAGCCAATAATTACCGTTTCCAGGCAAAACACCAGAAATATCTGTGCCGCATTCCAACCTAAAAACCACACGCCGTAAACAGGGATAAGGTTCGCCAGAATGATAAAGTAATCGCTGGGTGTTAGTCTTCTTAATTTCATTTAAAAAATTCTATCAGGTTTATGCATGGAAATTAGATATTTTTGGGCAAAATTAAATACCCACCAATACGTATGCAACAATTTTCATTAGCAATTCACGGCGGAGCCGGTACTATTTTAAAGGAAGATATGACGGCTGACCTGGAGAAGGCCTATTTTATCGGCCTGGAAGATGCACTGGCAGCGGGTTATGCTGTGCTGGAAGAAGGGGGTTCTGCAGTTAATGCTGTTAAGGCCTCCATAGTGGTTTTAGAAGATAACCTCTTGTTTAATGCAGGAAGAGGCTCGGTATTTACTAAAAAAGGGTTGCAGGAAATGGATGCCGCCATTATGGATGGCAAGGATTTGTCAGCTGGTTCGGTTGCCGGAATAAGAAATGTTCGTAACCCGATAGAGCTTGCTACCGAAGTTATGCTGAACAGTAACCATGTTTTTTTAAGCGGAAAAGGTGCCAATGATTTTGCTATTAAACAGGGAATTAAATTAGAGCCTGATGAATACTTTTTCTCTCAGTTCAGGTACGATCAATGGAAAGAAATACGGGATAGCGATAATTATTCATTAGACCATACACACAAAGGTGTTGAAGAATTAATGAAGGATAAAAAATTTGGAACAGTAGGCGCAGTGGCCTGCGATATGAACGGAAATATTGCCGGAGCAACAAGCACCGGTGGTATGACCAATAAAAAATACGGCCGCATTGGCGACAGTCCTTTAATTGGCGCCGGTACTTATGCCAATAACAATACCTGTGCAATTAGTTGTACCGGACATGGTGAGCCGTTTATTTGTGCAGTAGCTGCTTACGATGTAAGCTGCCTGATGGAATATAAAAGTATGAGCCTGCAGGAGGCCATGAATGAAGTTGTGAATGTTAAATTAGTGAAGATGGATGGCGAAGGCGGAATGATTGGTGTAGACGCAAAAGGAAATGCTGCGATGATATTTAACAGTGCTGGTATGTATCGTGCTGTCAAAAATAGTGCTGGCGAAAAAAGTATTGGGATTTATAAAGATTAACATGCTGCTGTCATCCCGAGGTACGAGGGATCTGTACATCAGCATAACTGCATCCTTTCAGATTCCTTACTGCATTTGGGTATGACAACTTAGAAAACCATGAAAAAATTTTCCATCATAGTAGCCGGAGGAACCGGCAGCCGGATGAATTCCCAAATCCCTAAACAGTTTTTATTGCTGCAGGGCAAACCGGTTTTGTATTATACCATCAACAGTTTTTTACAGGCTTATGATGATATGCAAATCATTTTGGTTTTGCCGGAAGAGCATATTGCTGCAGGGCAGGAGATAATTGATGCTTTTTTCGATTACAGTCGAATTCAGATTACCGTTGGTGGGCGTACAAGGTTTCATTCAGTTCAAAATGGATTGAAATTGGTAAATGAAGAAAGTATTGTTTTTGTACATGATGCTGTGCGTTGTTTGGTAAGCATTGACCTGATCAGACGTTGTTATGAAACTGCTATTGAAAACGGTTCAGCAATACCCGTAATTGACAGCAGGGACAGTGTGCGCTTAATAACTGAAGAGGGTAATGAAGCGCTGGAAAGAGATGCTGTAAAACAGATACAAACACCACAAACATTTCATAGTAAAATCTTACAGCCTGCCTACCAGATAGATTATAAAGACAGATTTACCGACGAAGCAACTGTTGTTGAAGCATTTGGATTAAAAGTGCAATTGATATTAGGGGAGGAGAATAATTTTAAAATTACTAGACCTATCGACTTAATAATTGCGGAACACCTGCTCACCGTAAATTAATTATTTCTTCAACCATTTTAATGCTGCCGGAAGTTTATTCAAACGGATGGCTGCATATTTTTCTTCTTTAGCTCCAAAACTGCTGTAAAAAAAAGCAAGGCTACTGATATCACTTCCTTCAAAATCAAGCAACATATCTTCCCCGGCATGATCCTTAATAAAAGCATTGATGAGTGCATGGGACGCACCAAGGGTTTTTCCATTAGGGTGATTACCCACCATAATGTAATAGGCCCGATTATGGGAAAAGAAAAACACAGCTGAAGCAATCAATTGCTTTCCTTTTGTATAAACGCCGTATGTTGTTGCTTTATTCTTTTTATTAAGCAGCAGATAGAGATTTTTGAAATTGCCGTAATCGGTTTCTGTTAATGCAGAAAAACTGTTTGCCTGTTCTTTTGCCAAAGCGAAAACTTCGGCAATAGCAATATTTTTATTGATGCTTAATTGAAACTGTTCACTCTTTTTAATATTGCGTTGTATGTTTTCCCTGAAAGCACTATGCAAATTTTCATAGCTGTTGTTCAGGCTTAAAACATAATTCATTCTTTGGTATAGATCAAAATCCTTAAGCTTAAAAAGGTTGCCTGGGTTAAAATAAATATCCCAGTATTTAAATTTTGATGGAATCGCTTTTAAGAATTTATTTGTCATTTCAGCAGCTAATGATTTTCCAAAAATGCCCAGACAGGCTGTAAATGCTGGCTGGTATAAATAATGAATGCTGTATTTTTTGTTCCAGGTAAGCGGCATCACAGCTTCATAGTTATCAAGCACCAACGCATCCCAGTTTTTTGCCATGGCATCTAAATAAAAAGAATATGCATAGATTAATCCACTATCTGCCTTATCAATACAAGCATCCCATTTTTCTTTGTCAATCTGCTGATATGTGAGGTAACTGATTTCCACAATCAAAAAGGAATTTGCGGAATTAGTTTTCTTAAGCTGATATTTTGCAGATCAATACTGAAAGCGATATTTTTTATGAACCTTTTTTCGGTAATGGTAGATTTGAAATAATCTTTGTACACTTTACTGTATAACAGAGGAACGTAAATGTTTACGATATCATTGAATAAAGACAGTTGTAATCCTGCATCATAAATAAATCTACCAGTTGCTGCATTTTTTTGCCATGCTTCGGCATAAGTGCCAATATCAAAGAATACTTTGATAGGAAGCTTGAAAGGCAATACGGCCAAAGGATTTATTGCATTGGGAATGGTTGATGTGAAATTGGCGGAAGCCAGCCAGTCATCTGTTTTACCAATCTTATTGCTTAAAAAATCGGTGCGTACTTTAAATCCGCCATCCCTTATCATAATTTGCTGATTCGAAAATCTATCAAATTCATTTCTGCCAATAAAATAATTGTTGTAGGTATAATCTTCGTAACCTTTAGGACCGGTCATGTTTAAGTGATATCGGTCGGTTTCAAATTGTTTAAGAAATGTTTTGTCGCCCAGGTAGAAAAATTTGCCGGCAAATACCCGTACATTCATACCGCCGTTTTTTGCATAGTTGAAATAATAATTGCCAGTAAATGCAAGCCTTGCAAAACCTTCGCCCTGCTCAATCTGTAGAGCTCCTTTATAAGGATATAGCACCCGGTTGTTCTCTATCACAAACTGCAATTGATTTACATACCTTGATTCCGTAGGGTAAGTAATTACATCAACCATATTTACAGTGTCTCTTGTAAACAATAAACCCTGTTCATTAATTAAGAAAGTTTTCCATTGCACAAATTTGGTTATGCTGCTTCTTGGATTTTTATTTTCGAAAACATATTTAAGCGATGGAACTATTTTTGAAAATCGTTGTGGATTAGTAGTGTTTGTGGAATCTGTAAAATTATCACCAGCGAATGTTGCACCAGCCAAGGCGACTTCAAATTTTTGACCATTGTTGCCGGGGTATAGCGTATAGCTCAATCTTCCCAAACCATTTATCTGTTTACTTTTTGTACCATACAAAGGTGCCGCTACAAACTGAAATTTATTCAACGGCAGCGTGTAATTATGAACCAATGCACCCAGCATAAACTTATCATACAAATTATACCCAATTGCCGGCGATGCAAAAATATAATTGTGCTTATCTGTTTCTTTTAAACTGAAAAAAGATGCAAAGCGAATATCTTTTTTAGTAACTAAAGGCTTTAAATCTCCTTTCTTATTGAGTAATGCGAAAGTAGCATTCAGGTTTAGTCCACTCACATCTTCCATAACCTTTTTAAAATCTTCAGGATAGGGATGTTTAAACTGCCAGCGGCGGTAATACTCCTGCATACAGCTGTCGAATAAGGGTTTACTAAGTTCGTCTTCGAGCAGTTTCATCCAGTCGCCGGCTTTAACATAGCCAATCATGTTGTAATTAAAAATATTAAAATGCTCAGAGTTGGTCTCAATTGGTTGATCTTTTTTTACGCCTGTTATTGTTTGTAATAAGGTATGCTGAAGATCATCCGGCAATCGCTTATTTATAAATGCAGATTTGGTTTGAATGATATCAAGATTAGTAGTACCATATTGCTGAAGTGTATAGCGGTTGTCGTAGTGGGTGTTCATGCCTTCATCCATCCAGGGGTGGATACGTTCATTGGTACCTAAAATAGCCTGAAACCAATTGTGACCAACTTCATGATTAATAACAAAGTCTAACATTTTTTCAGAACCTCCATCATCAAGTAATGTAATAGTTGGGTACTCCATACCTCCGCCGTTACCACCATCAACTACGGTTACAACATTGTATGGGTATTCACCCAGCCATTTGCTTTTAGTAAGAATAGCTCTTTTAATCATGGCAATGCTGTTGCTCCATGTTTCGCTATGCTCGCTGTAATAAAAAACGTTTGCAGTAACTATTTTTCCAGATGGCAATTGCAGGGTGTCGGTCTTTATCGAATAAGTCTTATCTGCAAACCATGCAAAATCATGCACATTGTTTTGCTTGTACTGAAGCGTTTTTGTTTTTTGAGAAGAAGAAATAACATCTTCTTGAACAGCTTTTTTTTGCGTGGACTGTTTTTTCGGTTTTGGTTCCCTTGTAAAAGGCTTTCTGCTTTTTAACCAAAGTCTTTCCGATTCGTTTTGCAAATTCCCGGTTGCAGCCACAACATAATTATCTGGTAAAGTAATCTGTACTTCATAATTACCAAACTCGGCATAAAACTCTCCCTGATCTAAATAAGGCATAGGGTGCCAACCTTTGCGGTCGTACACAGCAGGTTTCGGATACCATTGCGTTATATGGTAAGCCTGATCAACATGTCCACCTCTTGAAAAAGCGTAAGGCAGCTTTACATGAAAAGGGGTTTCAATTTTTGCATTTGATTTTGGAGCAATAGGTTCGGGCAAAATAAGTTTTATAATATCCTGATGTTGCGGATGATCTTCTGTTTTAGCCACATCACCGTTTACTTTAAATTCCAGCCGGTTAATATATCCCCGTTTATCTGCGTTGCTGAAATAAAACTGGGTGCTGCCGTTTTCCAGCGCTTGATCGGTAAAAGCAGTCTTGTCATTTTTATAAGCATTGGGCCAAAGATGTATCCAGATGAAAAATAAAGTATCGGGAGAATTGTTATAGTAATCCATCTTTATAAAGCCATCCAGCGAATTATCAACATCATTAAGTGTTACATCTATTTTGTAGTTAACCTGCTGTTGCCAATAGGGTAATTGGCAATAGGCAATGGGCAATATGCAATAGGCAAAGACAGTAAGTAGTAATCTTTTCAAGGCGAATTCGTTTTATCAAAAATAAACAAAACAGGGCAATATAGTTACCAACCAAAATGGTTGACTTTTTAGAAATACGAGTTTTTCTCTTAATCCAAACTCTTGACTACCGACTCGTCACTTCCCTTTTCCAGATAAGATAATGCGAACAGTATGCAGCATAATTTTAAAATCAAGCGCCAGCGAAACGTTTTCAATATACACCAGGTCGTAGGGCATACGTTCAATCATTTCTTCAACAGTTTCGGCATAGCCAAATTTAACCATGCCCCAACTGCTTAGCCCCGGTTTTACTTTAAAAAGATAATTATATTCGGGATGTTGTTCAACGATTTTATCAATATAAAATTTTCTTTCTGGCCTTGGGCCTACTAAACTCATTTCGCCTTTAATGATATTCCAGAGTTGTGGAAGTTCATCCAGTCGCCATTTACGCATTACTTTGCCCCATTTAGTTATACGGGGGTCGTTATCGCTGCTGAGTTCGGGGCCGTTCTTTTCTGCATCAGCTGTCATACTGCGAAATTTGATCATGGTAAAAGGGCGGCCTTTATACCCGATGCGTTCTTGCAAATAAAGCAGACTCCCTTTTGATGAAAGTTTTACTTTGATAGCAGTATAAATAAATAGTGGAGACAGGATGATCAGACTTAAAATACTGGCAACAATATCCAACAGCCGTTTAATATTCTGCTGCCATTGAGGCATCAGTCCTTGTTGCAGTTCTATTAATGGAATGCCGAGTACATTATTGGTTTTAACCGAACCGCTAATGATATCTACGGTATCGGCAGTGAGTTTTATATTTACTTCATTATCGCTTAGTTGTTGTAAAATTTTCTCTAACTGGTCTCTTTCCTTTTTTTCTACGGCAATAATTATTTCCTCTATTTTGTAATTTGAGATAATTGTATCTGCTTCATCGGCCTTCCCTAAATTAACAATTCCATGAGGGAGAGAGGAGCCATTATTGCCATTGGTATTGGCAAATCCAATGATGCGATAACCAGTTTTTTCTTTGTTATTTACAATTGAGTTATACAGGTTCGCAGCATTGCTGCTTGACCCGATAATCAGCGTATTAAAAAAGACAGAACCTTTGTTTAACTGAGATTTCGCCTTTGTTAAAAAAAATAACCTGATACAGAAAGTAATCAGTGTTTGTAATCCCCAAAGCGAAATAAATTCTTTGTAATAAATATTGTAATCCCCAGTTACATCATACAATAAGAAAAGAAAGAGAATAAAGATACTGGCGAAAAATGTGTAGATGAGTGTGTTGAAAAATTCTATCAACCTCGATTTGTGGTATAGCTGGTTGTAACTGCCAACCAAATAATATACAACCAACCATATAACTGGAAATACTGCAATACCTATGTAAAACCTTGGGCCAATAATAAGTTCTTCTGCTATGATATATTTTCGAACAAAGTAAAAACTAATCCAGGATAAGATGGCTGCCAAACAATCGCCTAAGGCATACCAGCGTATATGTATTCTGGGTTGGTTCAATGAAGGGTTCTAATTAGCGTAAAATAATTTTCACTTTTTATTGGTGTGTAACATTGCCGATTTTTTCCAAAATCTGGTGAGCTACTTCCATTGCACGGAAACCATCTACCACACTTACCGGTGTTTCTGTATTGTTTTTTATTGCATCTCTGAATTCTTCCAGCTCCATTTTAATGGCATTAACTTCGGCTACCGGCGGGTTGGCAATAGCAATTGTTTTTTTGCCATTGTTGGTATCAATATCAAATGTAAAAACATTGCTGTCGCCAGGTGTATTCAAGCGGATAATCTCAGTTTTCTTTTCCAGGAAATCAATACCGATATAGGCATCTTTTTGAAACAAGCGCATCTTACGCATTTTTTTCATGGAGATGCGGCTGCTGGTTAGGTTGGCAACACAGCCGTTATCAAACTCAATGCGAACGTTGGCGATATCGGGTGTGTCGCTCATTACGGCTACACCGTTTGCGCTAATATAATTTACATTACTTTTTACCAGGCTTAAAATGATATCAATGTCATGAATCATCAAATCTAAAATCACACTCACATCAGTACCACGTGGATTAAATTGCGCCAGACGATGTACTTCGATAAACATGGGCTGCAAGACCTGATCTTTTAAAGCCAAAAATGCGGGGTTAAATCGCTCTACATGTCCTACCTGAAATTTGATATTGGCTTCCTTAGCAAGCTTTACCAATGTCTTAGCTTCATCCATGGTATTGGCCAATGGTTTTTCAACAAAAACATGCTTGCCTTTTTTAATAGCCAGTTCACAAAGTTCAAAATGAGCAGAAGTAGGGGCTACAATATCCAGCGCATCGCAGGCATCTATCAATTTTTCAACATCATCAAAACGAGGTATTTTATATTTTTGTGCAACCTGCTCTGCATTATTGTCATCGGTATCGCTAAATCCGATCAATTCCACGCCTTCAATTTCGGCCCAGTTATTCAAATGAAATTTACCCAAATGACCAGCGCCTATTACTCCAACTTTTAACATAGATATTTATTTTTACCAATTCCTAATTCCTAACTCGCAACTTCTTCCCAGAATCCCATCTTTCCAAATTTTTCAATTCTATCTTCAATTCTCTTATCAGGATCAATAGCTTTTAATTTTTTAATAACGGGCAACAGATAATCTTTTAAAATATCAGCAGCTCCCTGGTAATCCCAATGTGTGCCACCCAATGGCTCAGGAATAACGCCATCTACCAAACCAAATCCCAGCATATCCTCGCCAGTAAGTTTTAATTGATCGGCTGCAACTTCCTTTTTATCCCAACTGCGCCACAAAATACTGCTGCAGCTTTCTGGTGAAATAACCGTGTACCAGGTGTTCTCCATCATAAATACTTTATCTCCTACACCAATACCCAAGGCACCGCCGCTGGCACCTTCGCCAATGATGACACAGATAACAGGTACTTTTAAACGGATCATTTCGTATATATTTCGGGCAATGGCCTCACCCTGTCCTCTTTCTTCAGCTTCAAGGCCTGGATAAGCTCCTGGTGTATCTATTAATGTTATAACCGGTTTATTGAATTTTTCCGCAAGTTTCATCAGCCTTAAAGCCTTGCGGTAGCCCTCCGGATTTGCCATACCAAAATTCCGCAATTGCCTTGTTTTGGTGTTGGATCCTTTTTGCTGGCCCAATATCATGACAGTTTCTCCTCCCAATTGTGCAAAACCTCCCACCATAGCTTTATCATCTTTTACATTTCTATCGCCATGTAGTTCAATAAAGTTGGTGCACATGTTTTCAATGTACTTGAGGGTATAAGGTCTGTCGGGATGACGGCTTAGCTGTACTTTTTGCCACGGAGTTACATTACTTGTGATATGCTTTTTGGTTTCAACTATTCTCTCTTCCAGCATGGTAATGGCACCACTCATATTGGTTTTCGATTTTTCGGAAGTAGTCTTAAGCTGTTCAATCTGGTCGTACAGTTCCTTGATAGGTTTTTCAAAGTCGAGAAACTGACGTTTATTTAACTCAATCATCTGGTTTTTTTAAAATTTAGATTTACAATTTAATGTTATTTGTTTCGCAGGGTAGTGTAAGATAGTTTGTAAAAATACGGGTTACAATTTTTTTATAAAA
>JBBKXU010000440.1:0-23690 GCA_037969645.1 Ferruginibacter sp.
GCTCAAATCCGGGCTTTATCCATTCTAAATACCCACTGCAGAAATCATCCCATATTAATGAGTAAATAGTTTTCAATGCTTCACTCAGGCGAAATTGTTTCATTAAAGCATCTACTTCAGCCTTGACAAAATTTAATCTTTGGTCAAACCATTCCAAGGCAAAATTGCTCATTGCAAATTGCTCATTGCCAATTGTCAATTGTTTTCCTTCCCACATCTTCAACAACTTCAACGCATTCCAGATCTTGTTGTTAAAATTTCGTCCTTGCTCTAAACTGTTTTCATCAAACATTAAATCGTTACCTGCCGGAGAAGAAACCATGATTCCAAATCTTACGGCATCTGCGCCGTACTTATCAATTAAGTCAAGTAGATCAGGACTGTTACCCAAACTCTTACTCATTTTGCGGCCTAGTTTATCTCTAACCATTCCGGTGAAATAAACATCTTTGAACGGAATCTGTTTTTCATACTCCATACCAGCCATTACCATACGTGCCACCCAAAAGAAAATAATATCCTGACCCGTTACTAAAACCGAGCCTGGGTAATAGTATTTCACTTCTTCATTTCCCGGTTCGGTAATTCCCTTGAAAACCTGTGTAGGCCAAAGCCAGGAGGAGAACCAGGTATCCAGTACATCTTCATCCTGTTTCAGTTGAGCATTGGGTATTGAGTATTGTGTATTGAATATTTCCTTTGCCTCTGCTTCTGTTTCAGCAACAACCATTCTTCCTTCTTCATCATACCATGCAGGTATTTGCTGTCCCCACCAAAGCTGGCGGCTGATGCACCAGTCTTTTACATTCTCTAACCAATATTTATAAGTGGCTAAAAATTTATCGCCGGGATGAATTTTTATATCGCCATCAACAACAGCTTTAAGTGCTGGCCCCGCAATCTCTTTCATCTTTACAAACCACTGCGTACTTATTCTTGGCTCTACTACAACGCCTGTTCTCTGACTGTAACCCAATCTTGTTGTATATTCTTCTTCCTTGGTTAAGAAAGCTTTTTCTTCCAATTCTTTTATTATTTTTTTACGTGCAGTAAATCTGTCGTCACCAACATAAATTTGTGCAGCTTCACTCATTGTTCCATCAGGATTAATGGTGTCAACAACTTCCAGGTTATGTTTTAAACCTAAATTATAATCGTTGATATCATGTGCCGGTGTAACTTTTAATGCTCCTGTTCCAAATTCCAAATCAACATAATCGTCAAAAATAATAGGAATGCGGCGGTTTATTAATGGTACAAATGCGTAAGCGCCTTGCAGATGCTTATAACGTTCATCATTCGGATTGACACAGATGGCAGTATCGCCCATAATGGTTTCGGGGCGTTGTGTGGCAATGCTGATATACTCTTCTTTATCGGTATCTAATTTGTAACGCAGATGATAGAGTTTTCCGGTAATATCTTTGTACTCGACTTCTTCATCGCTCAAAGCCGTTTTTGCAGATGAATCCCAGTTAATCATTCTGGCACCACGATAAATCAAACCTTTATTATAGAGATCAATAAAAACTTTTATTACCGCTTTGTAATAATGGTCGTCCATCGTGAAAGTGGTACGGTCCCAATCTACACTGCACCCCAGTCTCTCAATTTGGTTATAAATTATGCCGCCGTATTTATCTTTCCATTCAAAAGCATATTTTAAAAATTCCTCTCTGGTTAAACTGTTCTTATCAATGCCTTTTTCTTTTAGCATACCTACCACTTTTGCTTCGGTGGCAATAGAAGCATGGTCGCTGCCGGGCACCCAGCAGGCATTAAAGCCGCTCATACGTGCTTTACGTACCAATATATCCTGTACGGTTTCATTAAGGGTATGGCCCATGTGCAATACTCCTGTAACATTGGGCGGAGGAATAACCACAGTAAAAGCGGGGCGGCTATCTGGTTTACTATTAAAATAACGCTGGCTAAGCCAATGTTTGTACCATTTGCTTTCAACTGCTGCGGGCTCAAAATTTTTAGTCAATTCCATTTTTTCAGTTCCTGTTATTATTGGAGGGCAAAACTACGAAAAAGAGGGGAGGTTTGATTAGCCGTTAAGTTCAAACGGAATATAGTACTTGTAGCCGTGGTTCGGTATACGAATAGCCGTTGGTACGCTTATTGTTCCAACAATTTTTTCTTACGGGCTTCATATTCGTCCAAAGTTAAAGCACCAGCTTTGTATAAGTCAAACAGCTTTTTTATTTCATCCGCCACCAGCAGTTTTTTAAATTCATCGGGTACGGCCTGTTTTTTTGTTTCGCTGGTTGCAGGTTGTTTTTTAACTGCTGTTGCGACAACCGTTTGACGCTTGGTTCGAAATTCTTCGGGCACAGTTAATTCTGCCGCCAATCCATCAATAGCTTCAATCACTCTTTCAAAATTCATTATAAAATCAACATCAGCTTTTTTGCCGTCTTTATAAGTAGCTGTGCCTGATATTCTGATACTGTTATTATCGGGACTCGAATATTTATAAGCTTTTAATTTATCTACCTCTATGCTGCTATTTTGTAAGATATAAGTATCTGTACGGGCCATATTGGTATGGAACTTAATAAACCGGAAATAGCCAGCAGCTGAAGTGCCGTTTGCCAACTGCAATGTTTGTCCTTTGTAAATGGGGTATCCGCCAGAAGTGTACAGCGTATCGTTGTCAAAACGGGGCAGTGTTGTTTGCGCCACTGATAGTAAGGGGCAAAAAAATGCGAGGAATATTATACTCTTCATACTGTTAAATATAAATGTTTTTATGCTTGGTGCTGATTTGCTTTAATAAAGGAACGAAATTTTAACTAAAGAAGACTCCCCAGTCTTTATGAAAACGAGGAACGATCAATGGTTTCTGGAACTCGCCAGATAAATATGGAAGATTAAGCTTCGGCCGCAAGAGCATCATTGTTCACTTAGCAACTTCTTTTTTTGTGCT
Organism: Ferruginibacter sp.; assembly: GCA_037969645.1. Classification (GTDB taxonomy): domain Bacteria; phylum Bacteroidota; class Bacteroidia; order Chitinophagales; family Chitinophagaceae; genus Ferruginibacter. The sequence goes on from JBBKXU010000440.1 coordinate 2,936, forward strand.
TCATAATCTGTTTTATTTAGAGCACCCGACACGTATAATTTAAAAAGCTTGTTTAGTTTTTGGTGAAGCATTACTCTGCTGCTGTTTCTGAATTCGGCTGGTACTATTAGTTCGCTGGGCAAATGAGGTTCATTTTCAATGGCTTTATCAAAATTCAACTGTAATAAAACTGTGCTTATTGAGCTGTCTTTAAAAACGATGGTACCGGTTAAATCAACTGAGCCTGCATCAAGCGGAGATATTTTAACGTTCTTAATTTCCCTTACTAATATTGAATTGTTTGCCAAAGAACTGTAGGCAATACTGTTTGTAATTGTAATATGCCTGAACTTCCCTTTTTTGCCCGTGCCATTACCAATTTGCAAAGTTCGGCCAACATAAATTTTATATCCGCACGTCGTATACAAAGTGTCGTTTTCAAAAGATGGCTTTGGGTCCAACGCTTCTTGAGCCGTTGACATCAAAGGGCTGAGCAGTAGTGTAAATATTAATCTTAACATTGAAGACCAGTTTACGGTATAAATAGTCAATTCGCTATTCTTCATCCAGCTTCTTATCCATTTCTTCGTAAGCTGCTTTGGTAATCACTTTATCCTTGTACATATTATACAAGAAGAGCCGCTCTCTTTTGAGGTCTCTTTTATATTTATTTCTGTACTCAGCCGGCAATTTTATTTCACTGGGTAATATAGGCGAATTTTCGATAGCACGGTCAAATGCCATTTGTATAACGATATAGTCCCTGGTACTATCTTTTCGTATCAGGTATCCATCAAAAACGATGTAGCCATTATTGATCGCAGAAATCCAGAATTTCTTAAATTCTTTAACGATAACAGAGCAGTCAGTTAAGGATGTTGAAAGAATCCCGTTTTTTACTGTAACATATTTGAATCTTCCATATCGCTCAGTTCCGTTACCAAATTCTATTGTTTGGCCTCTAAAAATCTTAAATCCGCTTAAGGTGTAAAGTGTGTCATTTTCAAACTTAGGTGTTGGTTGCTGGGCAAATAATAGAAGAGGGCAAAGCAGGAAGCTTAATAATAAAGTTTTCATGATGCAAAATTATTATTAAAGAAACGAATTTTATTTAAACCAGCATAATCACTGCCCGGTTTTAAAACCCCGACGGCGGCTATTAGCCCCGTCGGCGGTTGTGTAAGCCAATGTTTTTTCTAAGTTTAAGCAGCCCATCGGCTAAAACCCAAATTTGTAAAACAGTACTCTTACTCCGTAACTGTTGTCCTCATACTTTTCAAATAAAAGAACAATCATCGGCAAATCATCTTCATACTGGTGTTTTTTCTTTTCAGCAAAGGTCACTGAAGACAATACATTTTTTGAAATATTCATATCCCAGCCAGATCTGTCTATATCATAAACAAAATCCGAACCCAGTGCAGTCTTTGTGTTTTCAAACAAAGTATTGAAAAGAGAAACTGCATCTTCACGGCTAGATCCCTTGAAGTACTCGCAGCTGCAATTTTTTGCACCCATGCTCATAGCTCCTTCAACCAGACTGCAGCTTTTTGCACCTATAGGAATGGGTGTAACTTCGTACCAGAAATATCCGGAGCTGAAAGGACTGCCCTTGGTCTCATGTTTTTTCCCTTTTACATTTTTGAAATCATTGCTAATATCATTATAAATGGTTCGTAACGAGTTTGCAAAGGGCGTATTTTTTGCCTTTGTTTCGATGCTGCGATAAAAAGTTTGTTTTCCGCCATTTATCCTCAGTTCCAGTTTGTGCTTTTGCTGTGCTTTATCAAAAAACGAGAAAAGCTGTAACACAGGAGATTCGTATCCATTAATGAAGATTTGGCCAATTTGAACGACTCCGCCTCCGTTTTCACCTACTTCGGGGTCGTAATAAAAATCGGGGAAACAATTTTCAAGCTGTTTTACAAATTTTGTACCGACTGCATTTGCCTCGGTACTGCTGGTAAAACTACCTAGCATAATTTGGCACGAAACACCAATAGAAGCAGACATGCTCGTACTTTCAACGCCCGGCACTTGTATCTTGCTTTTATAATTTCCGTTTTTAAGCGGAGCACTTATAGTGTCCATGCTATTTACAAAATCATAGCCGGCATCATTCATTAGTTTTGTTAGTGCAGTACAGAGGCTGTTATCTGCATCTGCAGATTCATAAAACGAAAGAGAATATGCATATTTACCCCGCTTAATATTATAGTCTTTTACCAGTCCGTTGCGATCAATATTCAGTTTTACATTAGTTCCTTCTTCGCCAACAATCATGGCCACAATATCTTTAAGTACCATGTTCTTTGTACTTTTCTCATTTACTTTCAAAATAAAATCGCCTGCCAGCAGCCCGGCATGTTTAGCAGACCCATCAGGTATCACTTCAATAATTTGAGGTATCTTATAACCATTTGATGAATCAAGCCGGAGGCGTGTACCAATGCCTACTTTTTCATTTAATTGTGCAAGAATTGTTGTCGTTGCAAGTATGCAAATGAAGAGGAAGGTTATTTTTTTCATACTGTTAAATTATACTTTTTTGTGCAGAGATATGTACCCTTTTGCGGGTATTTTTTTGCAGGAGTATGCAGTTCACTGACTTATTGCCATACCGGGGGTAACCTGCCTGTAGCTATTATAAGAGATAACCATAAAAAACGGCGGCTCAATAATGAGCCGCCGTTATCATTTATATTATTAAGATTATGCCAGATCAAAACGGCCAAGGTTCATCACTTTTGTCCATGCTGCTACAAAATCTTTTACAAGCTTGTCCTGGCTATCTGCACAGCCGTATACTTCTGCAAGGGCTCTTAATTCTGAGTTAGAACCAAAGATCAGATCAGCACGGGTACCGGTCCATTTGCTTTCACCTGTTTTACGGTCGGTGCCTTCAAAGACATTTTGTGCATCAGTTGTCGACTTCCAGGTAGTGCCCAAATCAAGCAGGTTAACAAAATAATCGTTAGATAAAGCACCAGGGCGCTTGGTAAACACACCATGCTGCGACTGATCGAAATTGGTATTGATAACCCGTAGACCACCAACCAATACCGTCATCTCTGGTGCCGTTAGTGTAAGCAATTGTGCTTTGTCAATCAGCATTTCTTCTGCCGATGCTTTGTGATGCGGTTGAAAATAATTACGGAAACCGTCAGCAGCCGGCTCCAGTGCCGCAAATGATGCTATATCTGTTTGCTCCTGCGTGGCATCGGCTCTGCCTGCTGTAAAAGGAACAGCTATAGTATTACCAGCATTTTTTGCCGCCTGCTCAACACCTGCGCATCCTGCCAAAACAATAAGATCGGCCATGGATATCATTTTGCCGCCAGACTGTTTGCTGTTAAAATCTTTTTGAACGCTTGCTAACTTTTGCAAAACGGTTGCCAATTCTGGCGGGTTATTGGCTTCCCAATCTTTTTGTGGCGCCAGACAAATACGTCCACCGTTAGTGCCACCTCTTTTATCAGAGTTACGGTAAGTGGAGGCAGAAGCCCATGCTGTAGATACCAATTGCGATACAGATAAACCTGATGCATGGATGGCAGTTTTTAATGCAGCAATATCATTTGCATTCACCAGTTCATGTGTAACTGCAGGAATCGGGTCTTGCCATAGCAAATCTTCTTTTGGCACTTCAGGCCCAAGGTAACATTCCTTTGGCCCCATATCACGATGCGTTAATTTAAACCATGCTTTGGCAAATGCTTCAGCAAACTGATCTGGATTTTCATGAAAGCGTTTGGAGATTGGTCCGTAAATAGGATCGAATCTTAATGAAAGATCGGTTGTAAGCATAAACGGAGCATGTTTTTTGGTTGCATCATGTGCATCTGGAACAGTGCCAGCACCGCCGTTACCTTTTGGTTGCCACTGTTGTGCACCGGCCGGGCTTTTGGTGAGTTCCCATTCAAACTCAAAAAGATGATCAAAGAAATCGTTACTCCATTTAGCGGGCGTTTTTGTCCAGGCACCTTCCAGGCCACTGGAAATAGTATCAGCGCCTTTACCGCTGTTGTATGTGTTTTTCCAACCGAAACTTTGCTCTTCAATTCCTGCACCTGCAGGTTCTCTTGCCACATATTTGCCGGGATCGGCAGCGCCATGTGTTTTACCAAAGCTATGACCGCCAGCTATCAAAGCAACAGTCTCTTCATCATTCATGGCCATGCGTCCAAAGGTTTCTCTAATATCATTTGCAGCTGCAAGTGGGTCGGGGTTACCATTTGGTCCTTCGGGGTTTACGTAAATCAAACCCATCTGCACAGCACCTAACGGGTTTTCCAGTTCACGTTTGCCGCTATAGCGTTTGTCGCCCAGCCACTCTGTTTCGCCACCCCAATAAATATCTTCCAGTGGTTGCCATACATCTGCACGTCCACCACCAAACCCAAAGGTTTTAAAACCCATTGATTCCAGAGCACAGTTACCAGTAAGAATCATTAGATCGGCCCAGGAAATACTTTTACCATATTTCTGTTTGATGGGCCAAAGCAGCAGGCGAGCTTTATCCAGATTCACATTATCGGGCCAGCTGTTGAGCGGCGCAAAACGTTGTGCTCCGGTGCCGCCACCACCACGGCCATCGCTAATACGATAAGTGCCAGCACTATGCCAGGCCATACGTATAAAGAACGGGCCATAATGACCATAGTCAGCCGGCCACCAGTCCTGTGAAGTTGTCATTAATTCAAAAAGGTCTTTCTTAACTGCAGCAAGATCAAGTTTCTTAAACTCAGATGTATAGTTGAAATCTTTATCCATCGGATCACTCAGTTCACTATGCTGGCGAAGAATGTTTAGGTTGAGCATATTCGGCCACCAGTCGCGGTTTGAAGGGCCACGGCCTGCAGCCTGTTTCATAGCTCCGCTGCTGAAAGGGCATTTAGGCGCATCAGCATTTACTTCTTTATTTGTTTTGTTACTATCCATAATTTATTTTTTTGTGCTTCATTATAATGAAAAAATTGTAAAAAGGTTTAAATAGTTTAAAATTAGATTGATTAGTCGGTCGTATTATGCCGTGCCGAAGGGCTACAAATTTAAATGAATTGAAGCTAACATTTGATGACTTTGAGCATGATTACAGAAAAATAATTTGAATTATGTGAGTGTAAGTCTCCAATAGATCGTGGGTAGAAAACCAGTCGACGGTAATTCGCTAGCGAATCATAGATTAGCGAATCAGTAAAACTGAACCTCTGTCTTGCTGTATTATTTTAGTTTCTCGAAATCTATATTTTAACACCCATGTATAACTGCCTATCTCTTGATTTTTATTTTGGTGTGAGCCGTTCCATCCGGCACCAGGATTATTAGTTTTAAAAACGAGCATGCCGTACCTGTTATATACTTGCAGATCATAAAAATCTGTGAGACCAAACAACGTCGGTTTAAAAATGTCATTTAGCTTGTCGCCATTTGGTGTAAAAGCTGTAGGGATAAACAATTTTTTTTCACAACCGCTGATAAATGAAAGGATGATTGAATCCTCCTTACCACAAGTGTCGGGAACAGTATGATAGCTTACCTTATATTTCCCCGATTCTGTTACAAATAATGTTGACCCAGCTACAGTGTTACCATTGGGTAGAGACCATTCGTAAATACTTTCTGTGCTTAAACCGTTGCCAGATGCGGAAAGCGTTACACCATATTCTGAACAATAAGGCTGTGGGATTGTGGAAACAACATCAATAGTTACATTCGCCTTGCAGTCTTTTGAAAAGCAGAACTCACTATAACTGCATAATCCATTAATACCGAAGGCGGGATAAAGAAATGTATAAGCCGGATTCCCGTCAACCACCATCGTGGCTGGATTTAATTTGAACAATTTATTCTCGTGACTGAAATACAAATAGCCATCACCAATATTGGTAATGCCAAAAGGCCTGCTGGTCGGGCTGTTTAAAAGTTTTTTTACCTGAATATTGATAGGGTTTATATTTATTCTAGCGAGTTCGTAATTGTCGCAGATCAGGTATAGGGAGCCGTCATAATAGGTTAAATCTCCTCCGGGCACAACTCCACCGTCAGATAGGCTTACTATCAAAGTCTGTTGTAAGGTAGTAAGGTTGATTTTGACTAATGAACTCTGGTTGCCGAAAAAACCAGCCAGGTATAAATTATCAAATGCATCAGCTGTCATTGAATTTACGACATTCAATCCGGCGACATAAGTTACATATGTAGTGGCAGATGTGTAAGGATCAATCTCATAAATAAACGAATTTTCTACGCCATAGAGTTTTCCATTTGGAGCCCAGGCAATATCAATTATATTCCGGTTGTCCATATCTCCCACATAATGTTCTGTACCGGTTTCAAGATCAGTCCATAGTAGTTTACCTGCTCCACCTGCCCATATAATCTTTGTTGGCACACACCTTCCAGTTGTAGTTCGGTTAAAATAACAACTGAAGTCCTTCAGGTCAGTTAATCCATTATTATCATCATCAATATTGTTATCACAAATTTCAACAATAGAAGGACGAGAAATTATTTTTTCAATTTTCCCTTTAATATATTTTGGAGCTAGTTGAATGGGGGGTATATCATTTAACTGTTGTGTAAACGCAGGCAATGATATTGACAAAATAAAAAAAACAAGGGCTAGGTATTTTACCGGAATTGAAAGAGGAAATTTAATAACCACAGTTTTAAAATAATTTAGTATTTAAAAATATACTATTATTTGTAAGTCACCAAGATTAGGATTTGCTAAAACCAGATTGGGGCATTCTACCTTTTGTGGCAAAAGTCATTCTATAATTTAATTTATGCCTGGTGCACATTTATCACTCGGTCCAGTCAATATATTCTTTGCCTGTTTTGTCAATGTAAAACCACTTATTCTAACAACAGCTAATTCATTTCTAAAAAAAAACAATAACTCGAATTTATTGCTAAGATTCTAACCCATTTCCTCCACCCACTTATCCCTATCATCCGGGCTAAACTTCCAGGGTGCAAAATTGTTTTCAATATTGCCAAACATTACGTTCCATTCTTGAGGCGCATTGCTGTCTTCCATAATAAGTGAGCGGCGCAGTTCTACGATAATATCAAGCGGAGAGATGCTTACCGGGCATTCCTGTACACAGGCATTACAGGTGGTACAGGCACGGAGTTCTTCAACAGTTATGTGGGAGAAAAGATTGCGGCTATCGTCTTTAAATTCGCCATTGGTACGTATGTTTTTGCCCACAGCTTCAAGGCGGTCACGGGTGTCCATCATAATTTTACGGGGACTCAATAGCTTGCCAGTTTGTGTAGCTGGGCAGGCCGCAGAACAGCGGCCACATTCTGTACAACTGTAGGCATCCAGTAAAGATTTCCAGCTGAGATCAAACACATCTTTAGCACCAAATTTCATAGGGGCAGCTTCGCCGGTTGGAGCAAGCTCGGGCTGCATCATATATTTCACTTCGTTCTGCACGCTTTCCATATTGTCAATCTTACCCATTACATCAAGTTTTGCATAATAAGCATTGGGGAAGGCGAGTAAGATATGCAGGTGCTTGCTGTATGGCAAGTAATTTAAAAAAGCAAATATGCCCAGGATATGCAGCCACCAGCAACCGCGTTCTATACCAATTAATGTAGCAGTTGAAAGTCCTTCCATCATTGGGGCAATAGTGCCGGATATGATAAAATTACCGGTATCATGATAATGTTCGGCTCCTTGTATTTGCAGGGCACGATCGGCGCTATTCATAGTTAGGAAGAGCGTCATCAAAACGATCTCGGTTATCAAAATGTAATTGGCATCGCTGTGCGGCCATCCTTTTAAATCCTTGCTGATAAAGCGTTTTAGTTTGATAATATTTCTTCTTACTAAAAAAATAGCACAGGCAATTAAAACGCCAAGTGCCAATATTTCAAAGGAATTGATAAGGAATGTGTAGAGACTGCCGATATAAGGCAGAAACAAGCGGTGTGTGCCAAGCATGCCGTCGAGCACAATTTCTAATACCTCTAAATTGATGATGACGAAACCGGCATACACAATAAAATGCAATACAGCTACCAGCGGATTACGGAACATTTTCTTTTGCCCAAAGGCGAGGAGTAATAAATTTTTCCAGCGTTTGGATGGGTTGTCACTTAGGTCTTCATCTTTACCCAAAAAAATATTGCGACGAATGATGCCCATATTTTTAGCAAAAAGCCAAATGGCGAAAAGAGAAACAGCGATGAAAATGATTTGTTGTATGATTTGCATAAGCGGGTTTGTAGCTGCTAAGGTAATTAAAATTTGCCCGCAGATATGGTAGAAAACAAAGAAGTACCGAAAAGGCATTTAAGCTGACTAAAGTAATTTTTACCACAAAGACACGAAGGCACAAACGGCCGGTCATGCAAGTTTTTCGTCGTACCATAGTGTCTTTGTAGCTATTCTTATTTTTTTGTGTTTTATTTTCAATTAAATTCGTGGTAATATGGAGACAAGAAAACAAATACTCACCGCCGAAGTTGCCAATAAAAAACTGAGGCGCATGGCTTTACAGGTGGTAGAGCAAAATTATAATACTACAGAACTGGTACTGATTGGCATTAAAGCCAATGGTACAGTGATTGCCGAAAAGGTACAACAGCATTTAAAAGAAGTATTTAGCGGTAAAGTTATCGTGCTGGAATTGAGTTTGGATAAAAAGAAACCGGCCGCTATTACCTTAAACGAAAAGATGGACTTTACCGGTAAAACCATTTTGTTAATTGATGACGTGGCCAACAGCGGACGCACCATGCTCTATGCATTGAAACCATTATTAGAATTTCTACCGAAAAAAATACAAACTTTGGCCTTAGTGGAAAGAACACACAAATCTTTTCCGGTGTATGTGGATTATGTTGGCTTTTCGGTTTCTACAACAGCTGATGAACATATTTATGTAGAAGTTGATGGGGGAGAAGTAACCGGTGCCTGGCTTGATTAAAAGCCGATTGCCTTTACTTTAAAACTACCGTTTGAATACTCCAACGCAGGCATCGGAATTTTTACAATATTCAATAATCGGAAAGCAAGTTTCAACCCTTTTTTATTGGTTTTAATTTTAGTTAAATCAATATCAGGACTAAGATACCATTGCCGGAAACGCTTTATATCTGTTCGATTGAAATTAATATTGCCCAAATCATCTCTACCGGTATTATCAAAAGCGCCAAACATGCCTTCGGCACCGGTGCCCACAGCAATGTTCAGCCATTTGGGCCATTTACTTTCGGGGAAAAAGGAACGAACATTTGTACTCAGCCAATAGGTTTGTCCGTTGTAATCTTTTAAAAAACGTTCTGGCAGGCTGCTGCCAAAAATCTTATTACTTCGCTGGTTAAGTGTTGGATCGTTATACGATTTTCGGTGAAAAGAAAATTTAAATTGAATGCGTTGTTCATCCCAGGCCAGTTCCTGTGCAATTAGAATGCCGCTGCCAATAAAGTTGGCGCCTACATCTGCCCAACTCCAGCCCCATTCGGCACTAAAGCCATCTAATACTTCAATTACGGTGTGATAAACAGGGCCACTCAATCCGCCAATCCAGATTCTCTTTTTTCTGCTGATACCCGTCCAGCGCCAAAGCTCCATACTAGCAAGGCTTTCGGCGTACACGCCATAGGCGTGGCCAATCTTATCCATGCCTTTCCATTCGCCTAAATCATCAAAGCTATGCAGATTGGTTTGCGGATAATTTTTATACCAGGTAGAGTAAAGTGCTACCATAGCACATCCGTAACCAACGACGTTTGTAGCGGCGATAATTTTAACACGGGTTTTGTTCGGCCCCAACCTATCCTTCCCCGAAGGGGAAGTGATATCCTGAAGATTGTTGCGAAGATCAGGTTTGCTTGTTTCCTGTTTTGTTGAGTCTTGTGCAAATGATGAGGAGTAAAATAAAATGCTGATAAAAAAGCTCAATAAAGTTTTCACAGTAGAAGAGTGCGACGCCACTAAAGTTGATTTATGTACAGATGTCAGGCTCATAAAAAACAAAAATACGCATAACAAGCCTTTGTTATTGTATTAGGTAAGATTTATGGAAAAGATATCCTGGAAGATCTAAAACTTAGGGATTACTACATCAACGGATTTGTTTCTGTTGTTCAAAAGAGAACTAATATAGCTGTCAACTATATCATTCACGATTTTTTTGCCAAGGGGTTGCTTGTTTTCTTCCATCCGTCTAATTGTCTCATTCAATGGCAGTGGATAAAGTGAAAAACAAATTACTTCCCATTTTGTTGGTTTTAAATGCTCATACAGAACCGGGTCGGGTTTAATAGTTTTTTTAAACGAAGATAAAAGAAGGGGATTAAGGTGATAATGGGCTTTAACATTCCTTAAAGTACTTTGTGCCGATGCTTTTACAGAAATAAGTACAACCAAACCAATAACTGGGATTGTTCTTAGAAAAAAACGGAGCAAATATCTTTGTATAGCGATATGCATACATAAATCTACAAAATTTGTGTATTGATACCCGAATAATTTATTTTTGAAGCTATAAACAGAAAAATCATGGAAGCAGCAACACAACAAAAGATTGATAAATGGCTTAGCGGTAATTACGACCAGGCCGTAAAAGATGAGATAAAGGAATTGCTGAAAACTGACCCAGCCGGGCTGGAAGACGCTTTTTACAAGAACCTTGAATTTGGTACTGGGGGCCTACGTGGCATTATGGGCATTGGTACCAACCGCATGAATAAATATACAGTGGGTATGGCTACTCAAGGTTATGCCAATTATTTAAAACAATGTTTTACTGGTGAAATAAGTGTTGCTATTGCTTACGATTGTCGTAACAACAGTAAATTTTTTGCTGAGATAACAGCTAATGTTTTTGCTGCAAACGGTATTAAAGTTTATTTGTTTGAAGCGCTACGGCCTACGCCGGAACTGAGTTTCGCCATTCGTACAAACGGTTGTAAGGGTGGTGTGGTTTGTACCGCATCGCATAATCCAAAAGAATACAACGGTTATAAGGCTTACTGGGACGATGGTGCACAGATGGTGCCACCACATGATAAAAACGTAATTAAAGAAGTAGAAAAAATTGCCTCGGTTGATGATGTTAAGTGGAGCGGCGGAGAAGAAAATATAATTATGATTGGCAAGGACATGGATGCCGCCTACCTGGAAATGGTTAAAGGATTAAGTGTCTATCCTGATATTTGCGCCGCACAAAGCGATTTAAAAATTGTATACACGCCCATTCATGGCACAGGAATTATTCTGGTACCTGATGCATTAAAACTATTTGGATTTAATAATGTACATATAGTTGAAGAGCAGAGTGTACCTGATGGAAATTTCCCAACGGTTATCTACCCTAATCCGGAAGAAACAGAAGCCATGAGCATGGGCCTTAAAAAAGCTGAAGCGCTGGATGCTGATATTTTACTGGGTACCGATCCCGATGCAGACAGAGTTGCTATCGGCGTAAAAAATAAAAATGGCGAATGGGTATTATTGAACGGTAATCAAACTGCCGTGCTTGCATTTAATTATATTATTGAAGCCCGCAAGGCGAAAGGAATTGCTCAGCCTAATGATATGGTTATTAAAACCATTGTTACCACCGATATGATTGATGTGATTGCCAAAGCCAATGCTGTAGCCTGTTATAACGTGCTTACCGGTTTTAAATGGATAAGCAAACTGATAAAAGAAAAAGAAGGCAAAGAAAATTATATCATCGGCGGTGAAGAAAGTTTTGGATTGATGATTGGGGATAAGATAAGAGACAAAGACGGCATTAGTGCAGTAGCATTGAGTTGCGAAATGGCAGCTTATGAAAAGAGTAAGGGCCGTACGCTATATGACAAACTGATTGACCTTTGCCTGCAATATGGTTTTTATAAGGAGAACCTGGTAAGCATTACTAAAAAAGGGATGAATGGCGCTGCTGAAATTGCGGCGATGATGGAAGACTACAGAAGCAATCCTCCCCATACAATTGACGGCGCTGCTGTTACCGAATTACTGGACTATGAATTGCAGGTTGGTAAAAATCTGCAGACTGGCGAAAGCTGGGTAATTGATTTACCAAAAAGCAATGTGTTGCAGTTTGTACTGGCCGATGGTACTAAAATTTCAGCAAGGCCGAGTGGTACAGAACCCAAGATAAAATTCTATTTCAGCGTAAATGCTCAATTAAATGATGCAGCTGCTTTTGAAACTACCGAAAGATTGCTGGATGATAAGATAGCGAGGATTGCTGAAGAGATGGGATTGAAATAGTTTTTATTATGCTACAAAGGTTTTAAATTGCTGTTCATTCCGGTACCAAAGCCGTTTTATGAAAAAATTTTACCTGCTTATTTTTATGTTTCCTGTGTTGGAGGCATTTTCGCAGCCCCCAACTTCTTTAAGCAGTAAGGTAATTACACTTGATCGTTTTTTGCAGCAAAATCACTATCTACCAATAAAATGGAATGATACTTCATCTGCTATGCTGTATAATAAATGGATGGACAAATTAGATGATGATAAGATCTTTTTTACCCAAAATGAAATTGCTATTTTAGAAACCTATAAAACTAAACTTGACGAAGAACTTACCGGCAAGGGCTGGGAGTTTTACAATAAATCAACCGCCTTATATACCGCTTGTTTAAAAAGAATCGATAGTATTCTTAAAGTAATGTTGGCCAAGCCTTTCGACTTTTCAAAACCCGATAATTTTACCTGGCCGTTTTCTGGTTACGCTCAATCTGTTCCCGATCTTAGCCTGCGATGGCAACGTTTTTTAAAATGGCGGGTGCTGGAGAATATTGCTGATAAATTATCTGACGGCGGGAAAACAATCAGTGAGACACAACCAACCGATTTTGCTCAATTGGAAAAAGATGCCCGGGAAAAAGCAAAAAAACAGCAAAACACTTTTGTAAAGGGGCTGTTGAAAATACCCGAAGTATTTGCAGCGGATATGGAGAACGATTTCCTGAATACTATTGCCTGGTGCTACGATCCGCATACGAGTTATATGAGCATTAAAGCAAAAAAGGAATTTGATACACAGATGAGCGCTTCGGAATATAGCGCTGGCTTTGAGCTGGATGAGAATGATAAAGGAGACCTAAGCATCAGTTTTTTGCAACCTGGCGGCAGTGCCTGGCGTAGCGGTCAATTGCATACCGGCGATCAGTTGATAAAAGTAAAAACTGATGGCGTGGAAAAAGATATTGACGATGTTGATGAGGATGAACTTGATGCTATGCTTGGCGGTAACAGTCAGGGAGACCTGGAAATTACCGTGAAGACTGCAGCGGGGGAATTAAAAACCGTAAAGCTCCGCAAAGAAAAAATTGATGATGAAGAGGGGATTGTAAAAAGTTATGTATTGCATGGCAATAAAAATATAGGCTATATTAATCTGCCGGGTTTTTACAGTCGAGAAGATGAATCTATCGCCGACGAAAGAGATATAAAATATGACGGTTGTGCCAATGATGTGAGTAAAGAAATTGTAAAACTTAGAAAAGATACAATTGCCGGTTTAATACTCGATCTGAGGTTTAATGGCGGCGGCAGCATGTGGGAAGCCATGCAGCTTGCAGGCATATTTATTGATATAGGTCCCGTGGCTTCTGTAAAAAATAAAGAGGGTAAAGTGAATTTTTTAAAAGATCCTAACCGGGGTACTATTTATGATGGTCCCTTGATGATTTTAATAAACGGCGCTAGTGCCAGCGCCAGCGAATTTGTGAGTGCTGTACTGCAGGACTATAACCGGGCATTAATTGTAGGTAGCACAACTTATGGTAAGGGTACAGCTCAGATTGTATTACCGATGGACACGCTTCCTTTTTCAAAAACAAAAAACTACGAAGAGTTTGTAAAAGTTACGCAACAAAAATTTTATCGCGTTAATGGAAGTACAACCCAATGGAAGGGTGTGCTTCCAGATATAGAATTGCCCGATATTTATTCAGATGAAACTTATAAGGAAAAGGCCAATGTCAGTGCTTTACAGCCCGATATGAGCAGGGCTGGTATTTATCAGCAGGCATCTGTCTTACCTGTTCAGGCATTAAAAGCTAAATGTGAACAAAGGATTTTAAATGATAATTATTTTAAGACCATCAACAGTTTTTCAAAATGGGTTAAAGAATACAAAACGGGTAGAACCATCCCCTTACAATGGAACAGCTATGCTGCTCATTATAAAAAAACGTTGGAAATGTTTAAAGAGCTGAAGAATGACAATGAGGGCAAAATAAACAGCTTGCAGGTAACTAATAATGGATTCGATTTACAAAGAATAAATGTATCTACCCAACATAGCAAGGAGGTTAACGATACTTATTTAAAGCAGGTGAAGAAAGATGATGCACTTGCAGAAGCCTATAAAATTATGATGGATTGGATCAACAAATAGAAAATCTTGTATTTTTAGTAAATCAATTAAATAATTATAAAAGCACTTTATGAAACGGAAATACTTAATCATACTCAGCTTCTTTTTTATTAGCTTGTCTGTAGTTGGCCAGAATTATGATCAGCCTGTTGAATACATGAATGAGATTGGTAAACAACGTGAAAATATCTCTAAAAAATTTATGGCTTATGTCAGCGCTTCTGCCCACGGTAAAAAAGCTAAGAAAGTAGAAAATCTGCGGATGAAGCTGATGGATGAAGTACAAGAAGCTAAAATGAATATCGCTTCCATGCCCAGTTTTAAGGGCGATAAATCGTACCGTGATTCGACAGTAAATTTTATCAAACTGTATTATAATGTGCTTAATGAAGATTATAGCAAGATTGTAAATATGGAGGAGATTGCCGAGCAGAGTTATGATGCCATGGAAGCCTATATGATGGCACAGGAAATGGTAAACAAAAAGCTGGAAGAAGGCAATGATAAAATGCAACTTGCTACAGAGGCATTTGCGGCAAAGAATAATGTAACGCTAAACAAAAGCGAATCTGAGCTGGGAGAGAAGATGAAACAGGTACATGAAGTGAATAAATACCACTCCGAAATTTACCTTATCTTTTTTAAAGCTTATAAGCAGGAAGGATATTTGATGGAAGCTGTGTCGAAAAGTAATATCACTGGTATAGAGCAAAACAAAAGTTCATTGCTGCGTTATGCGAAAGAAGGATTGGAGAAGTTGACGAGCATAAAGCCTTTTCAGGGCGATGGTAATCTGGCGGCGGCTTGCAAAACCATGATGAAATTTTATGAAAAAGAAGTGAATGAAAAGATGAATACTATTAGTGAATTTTATTTAACTAAAGAACGATTTGAAACTATAAAAAAGGAATTTGACAAAAAGAGCAGTCCTTCAAAAGAAGAAATAGATGGCTTTAACAAAGCTGTAAAGGAAATTAATGCAGCATCACAGGCTTACAATAATACCAATCAGTCGCTTAATAAAGAACGCAATGATCTGCTAAACGACTGGAACAAAGCGGTAAATACCTTTTTTGATGAACATACTCCGCGTTATAAATAAAACGAACTTTATCTAATAAATAATCTGTGGGGTTTTTAACCCCACATTTTTTTATCTTGCAGCCTGCAATGAGAATATACGAAGACAGTTACCAACATAAAGGCCTCCGCAAAAAATTAATGGATCTGCTGAGAGAAAAAGGCATTAGCGATGAAAATGTTTTACAGGCCATGAATGCTATTCCCAGGCATTATTTTTTAGACAGTGCTTTTGATAAGATAGCCTACGAGGACAGGGCTTTCCCCATTAGTGAAGGGCAAACCATTTCGCAACCATATACAGTTGCGTACCAAAGCCAATTGCTGCAGGTAAAACCCAACCAAAAAATATTGGAAATTGGTACCGGTAGTATTTATCAAGCAACAGTGCTTGCCGAAATGGGCGCCAAGGTATTTACCATTGAGCGACAGAAGAATTTATTTGAAAAAACGAAGAAGTTCATCTTTAAAAGTCAATACCCCAACCTTAAGTTTTTTTATGGAGATGGTTACGAAGGTTTACCTACTTATGCACCTTTTGATAAAGTGATTATCACTGCCGCAGCGCCTTTTATTCCGCCTAAATTAATAGCACAATTAAAACCCGGTGGTTATATGGTAATACCTGTAGATGAGGGCGAGCACCAGCGCATGCTTCGCATAACAAAAAACGAAGACGGAACAACCACAGAAGAAGCGTTTGAAAACTTTAGCTTCGTACCGATGTTGAGTGGGAGGAATGGTTAGTAGAGATAGGAGTTGGGAGTTGGGAGTTGGGGTGAATTTGTAAAGTTAGCATAAACTAAGAACTAAAAACTAAGAACTAATCCATGCGTTTATTTTCAAAATTTACAGCAATCTGCAACTTGTTTTTTTTAGACTACGTTGTTTTATGGTATATCGAGATGCAAAAAAGAATAGTAGGTAATAACGATTTGGTGCTGCCGCTTCCTTGGCTCGAGGGTATATTTGTAATACTGGGTTACGTAGCGATTCTGGTGAACCTACTTTTTTTACTCATCAGTTTTATTTATTTTTCGCTTAAAGTGGAGACTAAAATCCCCCGCTGGATAATTATCTTTAATATCATTATTTTTTGCTGCCAGGTTTATTTCCATTACTTTTTTAAATAGGTAAAATGATACACAGCATACTAAAAGATAAAAGCACCAAACTTTTTATTTTAATGGCTGGTATTTTTATAACCAGTGCTTTACTTGCCGAGGTAATAGGCGTAAAAATATTTTCGCTGGAAGATACTGCTGGCTTGCCCAGAGCTAACATTAATTTATTTGGCAGTCCCTTTAGTTTTCATTTAACGGCAGGTGTATTATTGTGGCCTGTTGTTTTTGTAATGACGGATATTATAAACGAGTATTACGGGACCAGAGGAGTAAAGTTCTTGTCTTATCTCACTATTGGCTTAATAACTTATGCTTTTTTCATTTTTACCGGCGCCATCAATCTTTCTCCGTCAGAGTATTTTGATATTGGTAACGGCATAGCCAAACCCGATGATGCTTTCAGGGGAATATTCGGGCAGGGCATGTGGATTATCATTGGTTCCATGGTTGCATTTTTAGTAGGACAGTTGCTGGATGTATTTGTATTTCATCGTATAAAAAAAATAACCGGTGAAAAAAGCATCTGGTTAAGAGCAACAGGTTCTACTTTGGTGTCTCAACTTATTGATAGCTTCATCGTCCTCTTTATTGCGTTTTATATCGGTAAGCGTATTCAAACAGGGCAGGGGGAGCCCTGGAGCCTGCACCAGGTATTGGTTACCGGCACCGGAAATTATATTTACAAATTCATCGTTGCCATACTCCTTACGCCGGTAATCTATATGGCACATGCCTGGATAGAAAAGTATCTTGGAAAAACACTTGCGACGGATATGAAAAAATCTGCGATGGCTGGTCATTAATGCTTAGGGAAAAGTAAATTGCTTAATAAGTTGACTGGTAACTAATTAAATAGTGCAACAGTAAGTGTTTAGGCAGCCTCCTGTAAGCTGTAGCCTGATGTATTTCCTTTTATCAATAATTTTGAGGCTATTAGTGCTAAAAGTTTAACTTTAAGGGCAGAAATTACCAAATAGTGCAAAACTTTCCTCAAACCATGACTTTTTTTTATCAATCGGGCTTAAAATATTTTTTTCTGTTGATGATCTCATTAACTGCCAATAAAAATACGTTTGCTCAATGCCCGCCAAATATTGATTTTGAAGAAGGTAATTTTTCTGGTTGGGAATGCTGGGTAGGCCACGCTTTCAACAACGGCGGGGTTAATACTATTTTATGGGACGTGCCACCAGTTAATACACCGGTTGATCCTGCTTTGTATCCTGACCGGTTTCAAATGATTACGGCAGTTCCGGGAGGCGGCGGTCCCCGTGATTTTTTTGGACAGTTTCCAATAAGTTGTCCCAACGGAAGTGGTAAATCTATAAAATTAGGTAATACTTCCGGCGGTCATGAAGCCGAAGGAGTTTCTTATACTTTCACTATTCCGGCCGGGCAAAATCAGTTTAATGTAATTTTTCACTATGCTATAGTTTTTCAAGGGCCTCAGCATAATAACTGGGAGCAGCCGAGGCTGGTGATTGATGTTAATAATCTGACTGATAATCAAAGAATTGACTGTTCTTCTTTCGACTTTTTCAGGGACATAAGCAGTACATTACCGGGTTTCTTTTTATCCGCAACTAACAATACAAATACACCGGTTTGGTGTAAAAACTGGTCTGCTACTTCAATAAAGTTAGATGGAATGGCAGGGAAAACAATTCAGCTTTTCTTTAAAACCGCCGATTGTGTTTTTCAGGCGCATTTTGGATACGCATATATTGATGTTAATACAGAGTGCAGCAGTTCATTTACGGGAGCTGTTTATTGTCCTGATGATACAGCGATTAATGTAATTGCTCCATACGGCTACGAGACTTATAAATGGTGGAACGAACTTGACCCAACTACTATATTAGCAACAACGCAAAACATAAGCTTTAACCCACCACCCCCACCTGGAACAATACTGAAAGTAGCGATAACACCTTACGCCGGCTATGGTTGTGTGGATACATTGACAGCTGAGTTAATTGATACACTTACCATTCAATCGAATGCAGGGCCAGATCGTTTATCCTGTGAAAAAGCCCCTGTGCAGCTCGGCGCAAATCCAAAGCCAACCTATGTCTATTCGTGGAGCCCTATCACGGATTTAAGTAATCCAAACATATCAAACCCAATAGCAACACCGTCGGTAACTACCGAATATGTGCTTACAACGTCCCATGATGGTGGTGGTTGTATCTCTACCGATACGGTGATGGTTTTTGCTGCCGTCATTGATACCACATTGTCTATTACCGGGCCCATTGGAGGCTGTATTATTGGAACCCAGCCCACAACCTTATCTGTTCAACCTGCCGATAGTATTCAATGGTATTTAAACGCGGCTCCAATTGCGGGAGCCAATCAAACCATGTATAATGTTTTGCAGGCTGGTTCATATCAAGCAACATTATTTAGTTTTACCGGTTGCAGTTTAAGTACTACATCTGTTTTTATAAATGTTAACGCTGCGCCCGAGATGGGCTTTAATGTAAATACCAATGACCAGTGTTTTGCCAATAATCAATTCGTTTTTACCAATACAACCGTCATTGCAGCTGGAACCATGCAATATGATTGGTCTATGGGAGATGGTACCACAGCCAATACAGTCGATGTTAACCACAGCTATACTCAGCCTGGTAATTACCTGGTTAAGTTGGTTGTTACTTCCGATAAAGGATGTATAGATAGTATTTCGATTCTGGTAAATGTGTGGGCAAGCCCGGTTGCAGATTTTGCAATTAATTCTCCCAACCAGTGTTTAACTAATAATCAATTTGTATTTACCAATAACACAACTTTATCATCAGGCAGTTTACAATACAATTGGAATCTTGGCGATGGAACCACATTAACCACAAAAGATGTAACCCACGTTTATACGCTGCCCGGAGTATACCCGGTAAAGCTTTTGGTGGTTTCTGATAAAGGCTGTGCCGATAGTGTTTCTTTTGACGTAACAGTGAATGCTTCTCCGGTAGCAGGTTTTACCGTTGCAAATGCGCAACAGTGTTTAACCAATAACCAATTCGATTTTTTCAATACCACAGTACTTTCATCCGGTACGCTGCAATATCTCTGGGATTTTGGGGATGGATTAACCTCCGGGTTAAAAGATCCAAGTCATAACTATTTACTTGCAGGAGATTTTGTTGTAAAAATGGTTGCTACCTCAGATGGCGGATGTGCCGATAGCGCTGTTTTTAACGTAAAAGTTTATCCATTTGCCACAGCCGATTTTTTTGTAGAACCGGTATGTATAAATTTAAGACTGCCCTTGACCAATAAAACAATTAATACAACCCCAACTGTACTTAATTACTTATGGGAATTTGGAAACGGGCAAATTTCCAATCAGATAAATCCGGTGTACAGTTATCCTGCGCCGGGTACCTATACACTGCGGTTATCGGTAAATACTATTCAGTGTCCGCAAACGATTACCGTTAAGCAACAGAGCATAGTTATTGATGCTCCGGCGCAAGGAGTTTTGTATCCCGAAAAAACGGCTATTATGAATTTCCCGGAACCATTGCAGGCCAGAAATATTGGTTCAACTGTTATCTGGACTCCGCCATTAAGCCTTGATAACCGCTATAGTTATCAACCCAATTTCAGAGGTATTAATCCACAGCTGTATACCATAGAGCTTAAAACTTTATCGGGTTGTGTTACTGTTGATACGCAGTTTGTAAAGACAAGGAAGAAAATTGAAATTTATGTACCAACGGTATTTACACCGGGAAACGGCGATGGCAAAAATGATTACTTACGACCTTTGCTGATGAGTTTTGCGAAGGTTAATTATTTCAGGATTTACAACCGCTGGGGTAAGTTATTATTTCAAATGCAAAGCGACCGGCCCGGATGGGATGGCCGGGTAAATGGCCAGTTGCAGGAAATGCAGACCGTTGTATGGATGATTGAAGCAGTTGACGTAGATGGTGAAGTACATCAACGTAGTGGTACAACAATTTTGATGCGATAAACACAATTTTTATAAATAGATTTTTACTTACGTGCCTTCCATTCGGCAATAATTGCCTTTTCTTTATGCATCAAAGAGTTTTCTCCAGCCAGTAGTTCCGTTCTTTTTGCTTCAGGTACGGCATCCGAATTCCACCATGCATGTATATCCCTAACACTATCTGCCAGCGGCGTAAATGTTAGCCCATTGGCAACAGCAAATTTATTGTTTACTAATGC
>JBBKXU010000441.1:0-5134 GCA_037969645.1 Ferruginibacter sp.
ATCATACGCAGGTTTACAATATGCTTGCGGTTGGCCCTGAAAAATATTTTTTCATCCAGCCTTTCTTCCAGCGCATTCAACGATTTTAAAATTAAAGGTTTGTATGTTCCAAAAAACACTTTAGCATAATTACCCACGCTTTCAAACAGCCTTACTTCGCCAAGTTTTACAAACCAGCAGCGTTCGCCATCTTTCACAAAAACCTGGTCCTTATCTGTTAAAGTGCCACGGTTAATGCCGGCCATCGCTGCAGCCATTTCTTTTTCATCGGCTATCTGTAATTTCTGAATGGCATCGGCAAGCCTTTTTGGCTCAACTGGTTTCATCAAATAATCAAGTGCATTTACTTCAAAAGCTTTTAAAGCGTACTCGTCGTAAGCCGTTGTAAAAATCACATGGGGAGCGCTGTCTAATTCAGTCAACATGTCAAAACCCGTTTTGCCCGGCATTTGTATATCTAAAAAAATAAGATCGGGTGAGAGGTTCTCAATTTTCTCCAGACCTTCGGTTGCATTGGCTGCTTCGCCAACCACTTCAATTTCGGGAAAATCCAACAACAGTTTTTTCAGCTCATTCCTGGCCAACCGTTCATCATCGATAATAATTGCCTTCTGCATATTTGTATATTAATTATTTGTTTAAATGACCACCGGTATAGAAACTTTTGATTCTACCATGGCCTTGTCAAAATTTCTGATCTGGAAGACCGCTTTGCCCTGATACATCAAATTTAATCTATCCTGTGTACTTTTTATTCCAAAACCTTCATCATTGGGTGTATCGGATAATTGTCCGGTGTTTTGCACCAGTAATTCCAGGTCGTTATCTTTAAATGCAGCAATAACTCGAACCACACCACCTTTTATTTGTTTGCTGATGCCGTGCTTGATAGCATTTTCCACCAGTGTCTGCAACATCATTGGTGGTACGGGTTGCTGCAAAGTATCTTCATCAATTTCAAATTCAATTTTTAAGCGTTCTTCAAAACGCATTTGCTCCAGCGCCAGATAATCTTTTACAATATCCAGTTCACGTTCCAGGGTAACCGTTTCCGATTTTCCGGCCTGCATACTGCTACGCAGAATATTGCTTAGCTCGGTAATGGCCCGCCTTGCACGTTTAGGATTTTCATCAACCAATGCCCGTATGCTGTTTAGTGAATTAAAAATAAAATGAGGATTGATATGAGACTTGATGGTTTTTAATTCAAGCTCTTTCACTGTGGATTCCAGTTTCAAACGGTCCAGTTCATTGTTTCTGTTTCGTTCTACATAATGATACACAATATAAATCAGCATCCAAATGGCTATGAGTAGCGAGTTATAATAAATGCTGAAAACATCCGACCTGATTACACGTACCCATTCGCCTTTTTTATCTCTGCTCCAGCCGGTAGTTTTTTTAATTTCAGAAATCCCCTTCTGTATGCTGCTATCGTTAAGAAAAGATTTGTCTTTATAATATGCAAGCGATGAAAGCCCTAACTGCTCCTCCATCTTTTTCGCTTTATCTAATCTTTTATTTATAACGTAGCTTTCATAAGAATAGCCCGATTTTTTTTCTATAAAATCGCTTCCATATTGCAAAACCGTACCCGTTGCCCCAACGGAGATGATTGCCAGTAAAACTATTTTGTTGATTGAAAATTTTAACCAGTTTGTTCTTCTTAAAATTAATCTGAGTATATGAGTTACCAAAATACCCATCACTAAAAAAATGGCAAGGCTAATCAGGTTTTCCTTTTGTCCACCTTGTTCTCTTAGCCTGTCGCCCCAAACCACAAAATTAAAATAGGAGATAATCAACCCCCAGACACCCCAGCCAGTAAGCTGGCATAACCAATATCGTTTAGTTGTTTTACCCATAACGTCAAAAATACTACCCAATATAGCGAATAAAGCTGCAGTTTTGATTAATGGTGAAATGCCGGTTTGGGAGGTGTGCAAGAACAAGCCTTTAGCTGATTTTACTGATTTATGATTAGTTTTACAGCATTCACAAAAAACTGTTCATGCCTAACCCCAATTTAAATAGTGAGGCCGAAAATTTAAACCCGGCAGAGCGGGAATTTGAAAATACCATCAGACCAGCGGCTATTGATGATTTTAGCGGCCAGACTCAGATAATTGATAATATCAGCATATTTATAAAAGCTGCCAAAATGCGTGGCGAGGCATTGGATCATATTCTTTTTCATGGTCCGCCGGGATTAGGTAAAACCACTTTATCACGTATAGTAGCCAACGAATTGGGCGTGAGTATTAGAGAAACCAGCGGTCCGGTTATTGAAAAGCCGGGCGACTTGGCTGGCTTGCTTACTAATTTGGAACCCAATGATGTATTATTTATTGATGAGATACACAGGCTGAGTACTGTGGTGGAGGAATATTTATATGCCGCTATGGAAGATTTCAGAATAGATATCATGATTGATAGTGGCCCCAATGCCCGGAGTGTTCAAATAAATCTGAATCCGTTTACTTTGATTGGGGCAACAACCAGAAGCGGTTTGTTGACGGCTCCGTTGCTTTCAAGATTTGGTATTAAATCGAGGTTGGAATATTATGATTCGGTTACGCTGAAAAATATTATTCAGCGGTCGGCAAAAATACTCAACACAAAAATAACCAGCGATGCCGCTGATGAAATATCTGGTCGAAGCCGAGGTACACCACGTATAGCAAACAGCCTCCTGCGCCGGGTACGGGACTTTGCACAGGTAATTGGCAATGGTGTAATTGATCTTAGTATTACCGAACATTCGCTTAAAGCATTGAATGTAGATAAACATGGGTTGGATGAAATGGACAACCGCATTCTGAATACCATCATTAATAAATTTAAGGGCGGGCCGGTTGGTATCACTACCATTGCAACAGCTGTGGGAGAAGAAGTGGGTACCCTGGAAGAAGTGTACGAACCTTTTTTAATTCAGGAAGGATTTTTGCAACGTACAGCCCGTGGGAGAGAAGCTACTGCAAAAGCCTATGAACACTTGGGTAAAAAATCATCCTTTGGTGGTAGTGAGAATTTGCTTTTTGGAGATACTAAATAGAAGTTCAATTCGTTAAACTTTATATCAAAATATAAGTCTGAAATTTTCAACCTTTACTATGAAGTCAATATTAGCTGCGGCATTGCTGAGCCTTGTAATTGTTTCCTGTAATAAAAATACGACAACGATTATACCCATTGTTAATCCGCCAACTACTATGTATTTTCCACCTTTAACGGGTGATGACTGGGAAACAGTATCACCGCAAACCTTAGGTTGGGATGTAACTAAACTGAATGAAGCAGTTGCTTATGCAGGCTCCAAAAATACATTCGGGCTCATCATTTTATACAAGGGCCGTATTGTTACTGAAAATTACTGGAATAGTTGGAACAAGAATACCGTGTATTACATAGCTTCTGCCGGTAAAACTGTAACTGCTTTTTTAGCCGGTATTGCACAACAAGAAGGGCAGTTAAATATTAACACCAAAACCAGTACTTATCTGGGCAATGGCTGGACATCGGCACCGCTTGCCAAAGAAAACCTGATTACGGTAAAGCACCAGCTAACCATGACTACCGGTTTGGAGTATAATGTGCCTGATGAAAATTGCACCACAGCAGCCTGTCTTACATATAAGGCTGATGCAGGGTCTTTCTGGTATTACCATAATGCGCCTTATTTGTTATTGCAAAATGTAATTGCGAATGCCACCGCTACCAACTTTAATACATATACTAAAACCAAACTGGCCGATAAAATTGGAATGAAAAATAACACCTGGCTAAATGGTACACTTTGGCTTAACAGTCGTGATATGGCACGTTTTGGGTTGCTGATTCAAAATAAAGGCACCTGGAATAGTAATCAGATAATGACCGACCAGATTTATTTTAATGCCATGACCAACACGTCGCAGAGCTTGAATAATTCTTATGGTTATTTGTGGTGGCTCAATGGCAAATCTTCATTTATGGTGCCCACATTAACTAATGTTTTTCCGGGTATGTTGAACCCGGCAGCACCGGCCGATATGATTGCAGCCTTGGGTAAGGGAGATAAAAAAATCTATGTTGTACCCTCTAAAGATTTAGTGGTGATAAGACATGGCGATGATACTGGCGATGCAGTTTTGGGTCCTTCATCTTTTGATAATACTTTTTGGACTAAGTTGATGATGTCTGTGAAATAACTGAGGGGTCTGACGGCTTGTGCCAGTCTTGACCTTTCACAAAAAAAGTGCAGCTAAAAACTGCACTTATAAATTATTTTACCGAGAGGGAAATTACTCCGTAACTACCAGCCTGAATCCGTTGCCATGAATATTTACAATTTCAATGGCGGAGTCTTCTCTTAAATACTTACGCAATTTGGCAATGTACACATCCATACTGCGGCCATTGAAATAAGTATCACTGCCCCAGATTTTCTTTAGTGCAATTTCACGGCTAAGCAAATCATTTTTGTATTCACTCAGCATTTTCAACAATTCATTTTCTTTTGGAGAAAGTGTTTGCATCTTATCACCAATTGATAGTTCCCTTAAGCGAGGATTAAAATGATAATTTCCCAAATCGTATTCTGCATTGGCTTCCTCACGGTGTAATTCTTCATTACGCTTTAAAATAGCTTTTATTTTGTGCAGTAAAACTTCACTGTCAAAAGGTTTAGTGATATAATCATCGGCGCCGAGTTTATAGCCCTGAATGATATCGTCCTTCATCGTCTTAGCACTTAAAAAGAACAAAGGCACATCGGGATTTACATCACGTATTTCTTCGGCCAGTGTAAAGCCGTCCATATTGGGCATCATTACATCAAGCAGGCATAAATCAAATTTTTCACGTTGAAATGCAGCCAGACCAAGCTTTCCGTCTCT
The DNA here is from genome assembly GCA_037969645.1 of Ferruginibacter sp. Classification (GTDB taxonomy): domain Bacteria; phylum Bacteroidota; class Bacteroidia; order Chitinophagales; family Chitinophagaceae; genus Ferruginibacter. Next base: position 4,878 of record JBBKXU010000441.1, read on the forward strand.
TTCCAGAGTAACGATGTAATCGTTCAGTTCCAGGTAGTTTTTAAGTACCATACCAAGGTTGGTGTCATCTTCGCAAAGAAGTATTTGTGGTTTAATTGGGTCCATGTTTTTTAGGTTTATTAGCAAATAAAATTAAATCAAAGTTTATACAGCGAATATAGTGCCTAATTTTTTGTTAAAGGTAGATAATTGCCACTGAGGCACAGAAACCCAGAAATTATTTTCTGATGTATTTTTTATCAGTTAATGTTTTTAAG
>JBBKXU010000442.1:0-2590 GCA_037969645.1 Ferruginibacter sp.
CAATGGAAAAAATGCTCAATGTAAAATCAGCAATGGAAATTATCACAACCAAACTCAGTGAAAAATGACCGGTAATGATATTGTAGATTTAGCAGCCGCTGCTGTTGAAAGCGATTGGAAACGAAAAGGATTTCTTAACAAGCTTTTTACATGGCAGGAGCAGCGCTATATTTATAATGCCGATAGCCCGGATGCCATGCTGTGGCGGCTTTGGACAATGAAAGAGAGTGCTTATAAAATTTATACCCGGCAACATGGCGGAAGATTTTTTGCACCGACAAAATTTGCCTGTAGCATTTTAAACAATACAATTGGGAGTGTTCGCTTTGCTAACAATCGCTTTCAAACAATTACTAAAACAACCAATAACTACATATACAGCATTGCCGGGCAAAGCAAAAACATATTGCTCCCACATTTAAATAACTGTTTAATATTGCCACATTTGATTAACCAGCAACAATACATTTATAAAAAAATAATTGAGCATTATGCCCGGTTAAATTCAATAAACGCCAACCAATTATCAGTTGTAAAGGACACAACTGGCATTCCTTTTATTTTTAGTAAGACGGACAATTCAAACACTCCGGTTTCTATTACCCATCACGGGCAATACGCCGCATTTACCTTTTAAAAATAGTAACCGCTAAAAAAAATATATTGTTGCCCCGGGATAATTTAATTTTGCTATTCAATATGTATTTTCTATCAAACCATATTATACCGAAACCACATAAATTGATAAAGCGGGGCCACATAAACCACTCTCCTTTTAAAATTTATCTGGAAGAAAAATAATTTTAAATAAGTATTTATGAAACTCCTGTTATTGTTTTTTGCTGCTTTATTTAACTTACCGGTTGCAGATGCTCAAACGTATAATTCCTCAAACCCTGACACTTCATTACAAATAAAAAACCCCAACTCGTTGCCCTATGCATTGATTGCAGGTGGCAGTAAAGGAATTGGTTATGCTATTGCTGAAGCATGGGCAAAACGAAATTACAACCTTATCTTAATTGCAAGGCATGAAGACAGTTTGATTGCAGCCAAAAATAAATTGGAAACGGCCTATCCCATCCATGTAGAAATAATAGCAATAGATCTTGCTGAAGAAAAAACGGCAACCGTGCTTGCAAAATGGTGTACCGACAGAGATATTCGGCTAAAAGCACTTTGTAACGTGGCAGGTTTAGGCGGTGAGCATGATTTTTTAACACTCCCGTTAGATTCACTCCGTTATATGGTGAGGTTAAACGTAGAATCTGTAATGGGACTTACGTTAACTCTGCTTCCATTACTTGAAAAAAATGCACCTTCCTATATTTTAAATGTAGCCAGCATGGCGGGCTTTGCGCCCGTTCCGATTAAGAATTTATACGCAGCCACCAAATCGGCTGTAGTTTCATTCAGCTACTCTTTACGTTATCAATTAAAAGATAAGAACATAAGTGTGAGTTGTCTTAGTCCGGGTCCCGTTTTCACCAAACCATCCATTAAAAAATATACTAAAGAAAAGTTGGGCTCTTTAGGCATGGCAATGGCAGTGCCTGTAGAAAAAGTTGGTGAGATTGCAGTAAAAAAAACTTTACGGCGAAAAATGATTATCGTTCCGGGCACATTGGCTAAAATATTGTCGGGAGTAATACGTTTTTTCCCAAGACGTTGGGTTGCTGCATTTTATTACCGTTTTACAAAATAATTACAGCTAAAATTACGCATATAATACAAGGCTTGATACTAACAGATTAGCTGGGTTAATCCATCGTTTTATCTGCTTCTCGTATTAATTTAAAATGAGCCTTTACCTCTGCCAGAAATTTTCTGCCCTTTTTAAAAGGCCAGGGCTTAATACCCTGCCGGCTGTTATATGCACATATCTCATACAATGCTTTCCAATGCATCAATATTTCTTTATAAGCTCCCATTAAAGTATAGCCTGTATCATAAAAATGATTGGGCTCGGCGCCACAACCATTGTACTCCAGTATAGTAAAGTTTTTTCCGTTTTTTAAATCTTCTACATTGCTGCACATGATATCGTAACGCCCGTAAAAAAAATCGTTTATGCCTAAACTTATTTCATCAAAAATTGAAACCAGCTTATCATCTATATGTTCTTTTAAATCTACAAAGTGAGCACCCCTGTTATGGTTGGCAGCATAACTCAACATATACTTTTCTCCGGCAGGGAGAACACGTTGCAGCTGATCTTTATGTTTGCTGAACATTTCACCAATTCTTTTTTGTGCTTTGGGATGTTGCATTATCAGTTGCTCCAGACTATCATTGCCATTGCCCGTAACCTGCAATGGTATCTTATGTAAAAAGCCCGTAACCCGCCCCTTTTTTTCCTGCGGATGGCGGATATAAAAAATGCTCACTTCCATTGGGTAATCCACTAACTCCTGCACCATATATTCAACAGGAACTTTTGAGTGATAATGCTGTAATTGTTCTTCTGTATCAATCTTACGAAACAATATCCCCTGGCAGCCTACTTCCGGTTTAACAATAAAAGGATAATTAATACCTGCTTTTTGCAAACCCGTTTTTATTAAATCAAACTGCTGATTGGGTATAACAT
>JBBKXU010000443.1:0-4146 GCA_037969645.1 Ferruginibacter sp.
GAAACGCAACTGTTGGTGGTTCCTAAATCAATTCCTATAATCTTTCCCATTTTAATATGATTTTTGTTTTTATAAGAATGACAATGATTATGCCAGCAGCATATAAATGCTATTTTGTCATAATTAACGGGGATAAAAGCAAATTAAGGCATGAAAATCAACGTGAAGAGCCCCTAACCTGTCAATCAGCCTTTTTAAGGCCGGTCCAGGCGGTTCCATTAGATTCGGTAACTAATATTTTACAGTTTTTTATAAACTGATTGGTAGCCAGAATTGTATAGTCCAGCACATTTTGCAGCGTAAATTCGCCAAACAGCCTGTACTCGCCCTGTGGCAGCAAATATTTAGTACCGTCTTCGCTCTCTATATAGTTAATGAAATTTGATTGAGCTAATTGCTGCTCAACAACTGAAAAGGCATCCTGATTCAGGGTTTCCAGTTCAACCCGGATAGTGAAATATGGCATAGTATATTGTGGTAAGGTTGCACAAATATAATAGAATAATCAACACTCCAAGTATTTATACGCATTATTTTCAGTAAAATTACTATGATGTTTTAAAGCCTATAATACATCTTGAATTTAAGGATGAAAAAGTAGTCGTTTTTATGCCTAACTAATAGTTTACCCAGATTGTACTGTCTTTTATATAAGGTATTTGCTGGCCGTATTCGCTGTTAAAAAGGTAGCGGAAAAAATTGACCGAGCTTAAAGAATCAGTATAAGGTGGCAGGTTGTTATTGGTAAAACGTACTGCACAAATATTATCAAATGCCGACAGACGAAACGCTTTATTATTGCTGTAATCTCTAAAGCCATGGTCGCTCATTACTACAATAATGGCCGATGAATCCTCCTGTACAATTTTATTTACCAGCGAACTGATATATGCGTTGGTATATTTTAAATAAGGCAAAAAATATTGTGTATCAGTTGGTGTAACTATCTGTCCTTTTTCATTGCGGATAAAAGCCCCCGAACTATCACGGAAATAAGGTGCATGTGGCATAACAAAATGAGCATAACAGAATTTAGGCTTGTTGCTTTTTTGGGCAAGGCTTTTGTTTATAGCATTATTTATATCACGGTTGGTTTCGTCTGCGTAGTAAATGGCTTCTTTACTGGTGAAAATATTCTGAAGCATAGTGCCATTAAACCACCAGCCTACATCTTTTATCAACCGGTGATGCAGCATTTTAGTTTTAAGTGCCTTTGCATGTATTGGCAAAAAAGATTTGTCGGTATTGATACAGGCCAAGTCACCAACATCAAAAATCGAGTAATTTTCTATCTGGTACCCCATTGACTTATATAATGAAAACACTTCTCCATGTTTAATCTCCAGAAACCTTTTTCGGAAATCACCTAAATCAGTCATTTCATGTTCGTGATTATAATTACTGTCAATGTACTGCATGTTAAAAATCGACGACATGCTGAATAATGTAAAATTATAAGTGGAAACTGACGGCAGTATCGTAAATCCCTTGTTTTTAAAAAAATTGTATAAGCTGTCGTTTGCAAACCCAAATTCCGCTTTCAGGGTCTTATAACCCGGGTATTCATCAAACAGCAGATAATAAACATTAGGTTTTGCCTTTACCTTACTTAGGTCAAATGAGATGTTTGCCCATGCCTTTTCTTTTGTGTTCGCAGATTTATTGAGCAACATCACGGTATCCAGCAGACAATAAAGGATCAATAATACATTCAGATAAAGAAATAATTTTTTGTGAATAGCCGTATTCTTTTTTAATAAATACATCAGGCATACTATACTTACACCCAACACAGGCAGTAAAACCGAATACCTGTGCATAACAGAAAGAAAGGCTTTGCCTTGTATCCAATCCTGCAGGGCTCCAAAAAAAATGTATAACAGGCTTATATAAAAGGTAATCAGCGAAGCAATTTTTGGGCTTTTTGTAAAGAAATATATTGCAGAATACAATAAGGCCATCCCTATACAAATACCCAAGCCAAGTATACATAGTTCCAAAAAATAAATACTACCATATATTTCAAGCGCCCCGTGCAGGCTAAAAAATACCGGCAAGAGGAAAAGAAAAAATGGTGTTTTTTTTAATCGGTTCATAATTGCAGTCCTGATTGACACATGTATTTCTTATTTAAAAGCTCCGTCCTCAATCACAAACACGGTGCTATCTTTTACATATGGAATATTTTGTTTGTAAGCGGTATTAAATAAGTATCGGAAAAAATTAACGTTGCTCGCCGGTAATCCAAATTCTCCGGAATCTGAAGCCGGTTGCTTAACCATGCAGATATTATCGAAATTAAAAGGATGGTAATCGCCCAGGACATTATAATCGTAAAATCCATGATCGCTCATGATGATAACAATTGAATTTGGGTCGTTAGCGTTGATATTACTTACCAGCTTTTTAATAACCTTATTGGTATATTTTAAATAAGACAAGTAAATTGATTTATTTGCCAAATCAGAAATTTGTTCGGGGCTATTAAGCGCCCCAATACTATCCCGAAAATATTGACCATGTGGCAGAAATAAATGAGCATAAATGAACGAGGGGGTTGTTGTTTTGTTTTTTGCGGTTTGCAAAACCAGGTTTACTACTTTTTTATTGTAGTCATCATCTTTATATAACACCTGTTTTTTAAAAAAGGGAATTTGAAACTTACCGGTAACAAACCACCAACCTATATCCTTAACTAAACGTTTGTGAAATATTTTATTAGTTAGCAGCGCTGCATGTATGGGAAACAATCCGTTGGTTTGCGCCAATGCCGGATTGTTTTTAAAATCGAAAACAGAATAATTTTCAATTGTATAACCCATCTGTTTAAATATGGCCGGCACCTGTGCATTTCTTATTTCCCCAAATCGATGCTGTATATCGCTTTGAGTAAGCATTTGATTGCTACTGGTTTGAGGCACATATTGCATGTTTAAAACCGATGACATGCTGTAGGGCGTAAAATCGTAATTAGAAAAACCGGGCATGACTGTAAACTGCTGCTGTTGCAAAAACTGATACAAACTGTCATTTTTAAATCCAAAGCTATCCTGCAGGCTTTTATACCCGGCGTATTCATCAAACAATAAAAAATAAACGTTTGGTTTGTCAGTTACTTCAGAAAAATTAAAACTCACGGGGTTTGAAATTTTTACTTCCTGGTAATTAGAATATTTCTTCAACAGAAAAAAACCATCAACAACACAAAACAGCAAAAACAAGATATTTAAATACAAAAACAATTTTTGATAAAGTTGCGGGTTGCGCTTTAACCACCAGATTACTGCTACATTAAATACAAGTAAAACCGGCAGCAACACGGCATAAGCGCTTAAAAAATGCAGAAAAGAAGTAGTTTTTATAAGATCGTGTGCGGCGCCAAAAAACAAATACCAAATAAAAACAAAAATGGTTATAAGCGCTGCCAGCAAATAGTTTTTAGTAAAAAGCCACACGATGGCAAAAAATACTGCCATACCGAGCAAAATAAAAGCTGCAATTTTAATTACTTCTTTTACATGCAGGTAACCATAGTTTTCAACGCTTCCATGCAGGCAAAAAAACAAAACCAGCAAAACAAGAAAAAATGGTATTTTTTTTAATGTACTCATGCTTTGCGTTTCATTAGAAATAAAACACGCTGGGTATTACCTACCAATTGTTCTTTTAAAATTTCGAAATGTCTGCTGAAGCATTCTTTAAATTCATCCAAATGGTAGTCAACAAATACGTCTTCCCGGTTTTGCAACAACAGTTTTACTTTTTCATCAGTCTTGGGTACAAATTCGATGATGAGATATTTTCCCATCGGTCGCAACCAATCTGCAATCATTTTTAAAGGCACGTTGGCTGCTATGGCGAGATGATGCACCAATGCTAAAGACAATACCATATCAGCTTGCAGTCTGTCGGTGATGGATTCTCTTTCTGCGTTATTCCACCCAATTGAAGGTGAGGGTGTTATAATTTGAATGACAAGAGGAAGCAAATTTTTCCTGCCTGATTTTTTATTTTTCAGGTACAGTTCATTAATGCAGTTGGGGTCGGCATCCAGCGCAATCACATGTATCTTTTCATCAAATAGTAAACTGAAATGACCATCGTTGGCTCCCAAATCAATAACATTACTACATTCAAGCTCCGCAA
>JBBKXU010000444.1:0-9824 GCA_037969645.1 Ferruginibacter sp.
GTTAAATTTGCAGTGATAATGAATTTAATGCCGTGCATACAAAGGAGTTTTGGGTCAGTTGCAATATGTAAAAAGATTATTGTGCTGCTGTTGCTGTATGCTGGTATAATAAACAGCTGCTATGCTGTTAACGATAAAAAACAAACTTCTACAAAAGAACAGGCCGTTGAATTTGTTGATAAGATCAAAAGCCTCGACTCCAGTAAAATATGGCCAGGCATTAACCCCAATTGGTTTTTAAAAAATCTTAAAACCAATATTTACCAGCCCATAAAAGTTTATCCCGGCGATGGTACTTATTTTTGTGCCTACTCTGCCATTACCTATTTAATGTTGCAGGACGACCCGCTAGGATATGCAAAATTTGTATTGGAATTATTCAAGCAAGGAAAAGCAACATATCGGGGTACAACATACAATCCGTCGCCAGAAGTAAAAAAAGAAGCAGGATTGCTTAACTACAAAGGAATAATGGATATACATCCCGTAGACCAAATGTGGTATTTAACCATGGCCGACCATTTTAAAGGTTATCTCAATCTTTTTAACCAGATATACGATCCCGGTGATGAAAATAGTTTTTGGGCATCGGTTAACTATGCCAAATTTAACCGTATGGCAAAAAAGTTGTTGTATGCACATGTTTCAGCAAAAGGCACCGACCTTATCAGGCCCCGGATAAAAGACCTGTATAATTACCTTTCGGAAAAGTTAAACAGCGGTAAAGTGATACTATATATCAACAACCGAATTGTATATAAAAAAAACCATGTGAGCATTAAACTAGCAGTGCCAACTCATTTTATCGTGTTGGAAAATATCAGCAGAACTGATGACCGGATCACGCTAACTTACTGGGACAATGGAGCAAAAACGCTAATACAACTCTCTGCAGCTTTTTTAAAGCGCATTATTTATGGCATCACCGTATTTACCGATATTGAATATGAATAGGATTGCCATTACTATATTGTACATCGTTTTGGCAGGCTTGTTAGCTTCCTGTTCGTCAAAAAATATTTCTACCCGATATTATTATGAAAATGAAAAAGCGCTGGACAGTATTGAAGCTTCTTTTGAGGCCATTTATAAAACCAATCCGTTTAGTTTAGGCTTTACCAGCCGCGACTTAAAAACTGTTTCTGTTACCATTTTTACCGATACGCTCAATTACATTTATGAATTTTCTGTAGGTGAAACAAGACTTGCTGATACACTTGAAAAGTATCGTTTACCTTCAAAATCGATTGTAAGTTTGATACAGCAAATGCAATCTATCAGGTGTACCTGGATCAGTAACTATAATTACTATATTGATGACACAAAAAACAGTCTGGTTTTTATTTCAATAAAACCTGTGGCGTTGAAAAGACCTTTTAAAACTGCCAAATATTATATCCTCACCTACTTTGAACAACCGCAATACTTCGACAATAACGGACAATTACTTGACAGACGAAAACTGCGCAGATTACGAAAAATCAATGGTGAAATATTTAACCGCATTAATGACAAGGTCTGCTATACCGTTTCGGAACGGTTCAGGTAATAACCTCGTAATCTTTGTATCGTGGGCAAATATGCCCTATCTTGAGAGTACAAAACTCAGCCCAAACTAATGCACAGTTTATTATCAAAAATAATAAGGCAGGCCATATTGCGCCAAAGACAAATAAGACCCGGCGAAAAGCAGGAGTACTCTTCATTTGAACTGGCCAAGGGTTTCAGGGAATTGAAGATTACTTTGTTTAGTGGATTCAAGAATTTCTTGTGGGTTGGTACTGGTATTGCCTCTGCCACATTTGGGCTAAAAGGCTTTTTATTACCCAGCGATTTTATTGATGGTGGCACAACCGGTATTTCCTTACTTGTTGCGGAAATAACGGGGATAGAATTGTACGTTCTGTTGCTAGTTATCAACCTTCCATTTATTTTTTTAGGATATAAAGTTATTGGTAAACAATTTGCTATTAAGACAGCTCTAGCTATTGCTGGTCTTGCATTTTCGGTGGCTGTTTTTAATTTTGAAACAGTAACAAACGATAAATTATTAGTAGCTGCTTTTGGAGGCTTTTTTCTGGGAGCAGGTATTGGTCTTTCGGTTAGGGGCGGTGCGGTGATTGATGGCACCGAAGTTTTAGCAATTTATTTGAGCCGAAAACTGGGTACTACCATTGGCGATATTATCATCATTATTAACATCATTATATTTTCTGCAGCTGCATATCTTTTAAATATTGAAACAGCGTTGTACGCTATTATCACTTACCTGGCAGCGTCTAAAACGCTTGATTTTATAATTGAAGGAATTGAAGAATACACATCCGTAACCATCATATCATCGCATAGCGCCGAAATAAGAGAAATGATTATTAATAAAATGGGCCGAGGTGTAACCCTGTACGAAGGTAAAAGAGGATTTGGCAAAACCGGTGAAACAAAAGATGTTCAAATTGTATTTACTGTAATTACAAGACTGGAATTGAATAAACTGAACACCGAGTTGGTTAAGATTGACCCCAATGCATTTGTAGTAATGAGCAGTGTTAAAGATACCAAGGGTGGCATGGTAAAAAAACGTCCGCTTAATCATTAAGATTCTAATTCATTTTAAAAAACAACATCCTCAGAGCGAAGGCAACTATCAACAAACTCATAACCCACCTTACCCAGCGCTGATACTTTTCATTTTTAAAGAATGAATCCGCGGCATATCCGGCAAAAAATATAATAATGCAGTTAGTTATAAAACTAAACAGCATCTGCAAAGCACCAAGCGTAAGATTTTGTGTTAAAAAATGTCCTCTCTCGGGATGAATGAATTGCGGTATCAATGAAAAATATAAAAACAGCGAGCCTGGATTAAGTACATTGCTGATTAAGCCTTTAAAATAAAACTGCATCAATCCTTGCTTTTCATCAGCCGCTTCGGATTTTTTCCAAGCCACGGGTTTTAAATTTCGAATGGCAAGGTAAAACAGGTAACCTATGCCCATATACCGCAACAGATCCAGCGCATGTGGCATGGCCATCAGGATAGCTGTTAAACCCAAAACAATAGCTGTTATATGCACCACAAAAGCGCTTACAATGCCGGCAGCTGTTGCCCAGCCTGCTTTACGTCCGTACTCAAATGTGTAAGTAAGAAAAAGCATCATATTAGGCCCAGGGGTTAGGGCAAAGCCAATAACAAATCCTATATAAATAATCAGTTCATTAAATGGCATGATGCTTATTTATATTCAAAATATATTTCGGTTGCACCATAGCCGTAAAGATGATTGTGCTGATTTACAAAAGATTTCACTTCTTTCTTCAGCCGCAAAATATCGTGTATTTCATCACGCAGCTTTCCAATACCTACACCATGTATAATCGTTAAAGAAGTTTGGTAATGCGCTACCGCAAGTTCATAATACTTTTCAAATTCCTTTAACTGCATACTGAGTATTTCAAAATTGCTCAGGTGCTTCCAGCTATCGGTTAGTTTTTCTATGTGCAGATCAACTACCGACCGGGCCGTATCAAGATTCTGCCTTATTTTACCAGCATCGTATAATCTGAATCCGGCATTACCCAGCCTGCTCAAATCAACTTTTTCTTCTTCTACTTTGTCAGGGTAATTTTCCAATATCAAGTATGAAAAGCCGGGTTCGTTCTTTAACTGTATCTCTTCTATCTTTTTAAATAATTGTTTAGCTTTAAGTTTTAAAGAAGTTTCGTAAAACGGCGCTTTCTTTTTGTCAGGTTCTTTTAACGAAAACTCAATTTCAAATCGTGGGCTGTCGCTCAGGTCTTCAAACTTAACATCATGCAGATAGAAATCGCTGAGCGGTTCGATGGTATTTTTCAATTGAAAATTACTTTCTCCTCCGATCATTAAATTATAATTGAAGTTATAAGCTGTTTCATTCTGATTAATTAAATAAAGTTTGAATTTCTCTACAATATCATCATCAAATATATCCTTATCAAAAACCGGCATAAAAGACAACTGAACGCCATTACCTTCTTTCAACTTCGGCATTGCCTTTTCTTTTTGTACCTGATCAATAAACACTTTCCTTTTTTCAACTTTACGTTGTTCGCTAAACATTTTAAAATACGGAAAGTCAATCTGGTCGGTATATGCAGGAAATTTTACACCCTTAACATCAATCAACACCATTTTCTCGGTCATGATCTCAAGTACGGTACCTTCTTCCTCAGTAAGTAACACAATTATTTTATCGCCGGGTTGATACTTCATTATAACAAATATAAAAACGGCACAAAGTTAACTTACCTGTGCCGTTTATAAAGATTTAGATTGGTTAATTATACGCCGCCCTGTTGCGCAAGTCTGCTTTTCTTATAACCGTATAAGAAATAGAATACCAAACCCAATGCCAGCCAGCCTATAAACCAGGCCCAGTTGTTTTTCGTCATGCCGGTAAGCAGGTACATACAGGTAATTAAACCCATCATGGGTATTAAAGAATATTTTTTGATGATTGTGGCTATTGCCAAAACAATAGCACTCAACCAAAAGATGATCAGTGTTAAATTGGGTGTGGCCATATCCATAAAACTGGCTTTGCCTTCCATATATTCCTTATTGCCACTAAAATCGAAATTGAACATATCGGTAAAATATGTTTTTGATAACAACGTTGCTATTATAATACCCGCAACAACCACTACAGGAAAAATAAACTGACTGTTGATGTAAGGAAGATGAAACCTGCCGGGAATTTTTTCTTTAACGGGTAAAAACAAAACGCCACCACACACCAATACAAAAGCAAAAAGCGTAGCTATACTTGTAAAATCGAGCACAAATGTTTTATCCGTAAACAAGATAGGTACACCAACAACAAAACCTGTTACGATGGTTGCAAAAGAAGGGGTTTTGAATTTCTTGTGTATACGCTGAAACGCAGGAGGCATCAGCCCATCACGACTCATAGTCATCCAAATACGTGGCTGCCCCATTTGAAACACCAGCAACACACTGGTCATGGCAATTACGGCCGCAACTGCAACGAAAAGTTGCATCCAGCCGAGATTTAAATTCTGTGCTTCAAAAATAAATGCCAGTGGGTCTCCCACTCCTTCAAAATTTCGGTAGTTAACTGCGCCGGTCAACACAAGTGATAACAGAATATACACAACGGTACAAATCACCAAAGAATAAATCATACCTCTGGGCAAATCCCGCTGTGGGTTTTTACTTTCCTCTGCCAGCACGCTCACTGCATCAAACCCAATATAGGCAAAGAACACACCGCTAACCGCCATCATTACGCCACCAAATCCATTAGGCATGAATGATTTTATTCCTTCATCGTTGGCAGGCATCCAGTTAAAAGTAAGATCATTACTGAAGATCATATACCCACCTACCAAAATTACCAACAAGACTACAGCGAGTTTCAATATCACCATTATATTGCTAAAATTGCGGCTTTCCTTAATTCCTCTGTAAACCAAATAGGTAATAAATACATTAATAACCAATGCCGGCAAATCAAAAATAATATGCAGCCCGCCTATTACCGGCGCACTGTTCCATGCTTCTAAAACAGCTGGATTTGTACTGCCGTCGGCCAAAGCATGTTTCACTTCCATATAGCTTGTAGCAAGATATTCGGGAATATGAATATTAACTTTATGCAGAAAAGATGTAAAATAATCGCTCCAGCTATAAGCTACATAGATATTACCGATAGAATATTCCATGATTAAAGCCCAACCGATAACCCAGGCAAATAATTCGCCAAACGAAGCATAGGCATAGGTATAAGCGCTACCCGCCACCGGAATACGGCTGGCAAACTCCGAATAACAAAGCGCAGTAAATCCGCAAGCAATAGCTGTAATAACAAATAAAATGGCAACCCCCGGTCCGCCATCAAAAACAGCAGCACCAAGGCTGCTGAAACTTCCGGCGCCAATAATAGCTGCAATACCAAAAAAAGTAAGGTCACGAACGGTAAGCACACGTTTTAAGCTGCCGCCATGCGAATCATCGCTGCCTTCTGCTAAAATATTTTCTATTTTCTTTGTGCGGAATAAAGACTTGCTCATGTTGGTTTTGGTTTTTAGATGCAGGAAATTAAGAAAATTAATCTATTTAACAGTCGATAGCAACTAACCATTTTAACTCTCTCTCATCATTAAATAATCGGCCAACTCCTGTAAGGGTTGCTTTCGTTTCGAAAGTACTGCCGTATCTTCCAGATGCTTTAATGCCGTTTGAAGATATTTATTTTTAAGTTCTTTGGCCCAGTCATCTACTTTACAGTCCTTAAATATCTGCATTACTTTTTCTACTTTATCAGGAGGATTATTTTTTATCAGTTCCTTCAATTCAGCTAATTGAGCAGGAGCGGCAGTTTCAAATGCATGAATCATCAGGAATGTTTTTTTGTTGGCTACTATATCACCACCAACCTGCTTTCCAAACTTTTCGGGGTTGCCAAAAGCATCTAAGTAATCATCCTGCACCTGAAAGGCAATGCCCAGGTTTTTACCAAATTCAAATAAATGATTTTGGTTACCCTCGCCTGCTCCGCCTAAAATGGCGCCCAACTTTAAGCTGGCAGCAAGCAATACAGAGGTTTTTAAAGTAATCATGTGCAGGTATTCATCCATACTCACGGTTTCTCTTTTTTCAAAATCCATATCAAGTTGCTGGCCTTCGCAAACCGCACTGGCAGTGGTATTAAAGAGATACAGCACTTTTTGTAGTTGTGCTAATTTTATTTTATTGAGATACTCGTAAGCTTTTACAAACATAGCATCGCCGGCAAGTAAAGCTGTTGCTTCGCCGTATTTATTGTGTACAGTTTCCATTCCACGTCGCATGGGCGCTTTGTCCATAATATCGTCGTGTATCAAACTAAAATTGTGAAAAAGCTCAATGGCAGTAGCAGCGTTATATGCATCAGGGTCAATTTCATCAAAAAGCTGATTACCCATTAATACACAAACAGGGCGTATTCGTTTACCACCAATACCCAGAATATACTGTGCAGGATCGTACAATGTTTCAGGCTGCGCCGGAAACAGGCGTACGTTAAATTTTTCTTCAAAAATTTTAGAAAGTTCTATAAAAGAATGCATAAATACCGATAAGATATTAAGTTATATAAATCTATGCCAGAGCCCAGTTCGCTTAAAACGCAACATCGGACGGAATTAATTATTTTTTCTTAGCAGCTTTTGGTTTTGCAGCTGGCTTAGCTTTAGCCGACCCTTTAGATTTACCAACAGGCTTTGCGGCCGAAACTTTTGATGCAGTGGTAACCCATTCATAGTCCAGTTGCCTTTTACTTAAATTAGCAGCTACAACTTTGATGCGTACGGCATCCCCCATTCTGAATTTTTGCTTGGTACGCAAACCAACCAACGCATAATCCGCTTCATCCAATTTGAAATCATCATATTCACTCAGGTCTCTCACGGTAACCATACCTTCACATTTATGGGTTACGGTCTCCACAAAAAATCCAAAAGAAGCTACACCGCTAATGATTCCATCAAACTCCTGTCCCAGATAATTCTTCATAAATTCTACCTGCTTGTATTTATTACCGGCCCGTTCAGCTTCCATAGCTTTTCTCTCCCTGTCGCTGCAATGCTTGCAACGCTCATCCATGTCTTTTCTAAGTTTAAGGTCCTTTTCAAGGCATTGTTGAAGAATTCTGTGCACCATAATATCGGGATAACGCCTTATGGGTGATGTAAAATGACAGTAAAACTCAAATCCCAAACCATAATGGCCAATATTAGATGAGGTATAAACGGCTTTCGACATAGTGCGGATACCTAATTGCTCCAACACATGCTGCTCCGGTTTCCCTTGCACATCTTTAAGCATTTTATTAAAAGAAGCGGCCACGCCGGCTTCATCATTCAAATCAACGGTGTAACCAAATTTTTTGGCGAATGCCGCAAATGGTTTCAATTTTTCTTCGTCGGGCGTATCATGTATGCGATACGGGAAAGGAATAGGCTCTTTATTTACTTTAATTTTAGAAACATAAGTTGCAACGGCTCTGTTAGCCAGTAGCATAAATTCCTCAATCAATTTATGAGCATCTTTACTTTCCTTTACAATTACACCAATAGGCTTTCCTTTTTCATCCAATTCAAATTTTACTTCCTGCGATGAAAAATTAATTGCGCCATTTTTAAAACGCTCTGCCCTGAATTTTTTGGCCAACTCGTTCAATAAAACAATGGGTTTATAATGCAAGCCATCCTTCTTTTCAATAATATCCTGCACTTCATCATAAGTAAAACGATGGTTACTATGTATGATGGTACGCCCCATCCAGGTATGTTTTATCTCGGCACGATTAGTTATTTGAAAAATAGCGGAGAATGTATATTTATCTTCATGTGGCCTCAATGAACATAGTTCATTTGATATTTTTTCGGGCAACATCGGATTAACCCTGTCCGGCAAATACACGCTGGTGGCTCTTTCATAAGCGATCTTATCCAACAAAGTTCCTGGTTTTACAAAATGACTCACATCAGCAATATGCACGCCTATTTCATAATTTCCGTTATCTAAATTGCGTATAGATAAGGCATCGTCAAAGTCCTTAGCATCAACGGGGTCAATGGTAAATGTGAGAATATCCCGGTAATCTTTTCTGTTTTTTATCTCCTCACGTGCAATATGTTTTTGTAATTTTTTAACTTCAGCCAGCACTTCTTTATCAAACGTCAAAGGAAATCCAGCTTCAATTAAAATCTCTTTCATCGCCATATCGTTCTCATCATCGGCTTGTAAAACAGCCACCACTTCTCCAATGGGTTTCTTTTCATTCTTATCCCAACTCAAAAGTTTTGCTACCACTCTATCGTTATCTTTTGCCCCGTTTAACTTTTCTGTAGCAATGTAAAAATCAGGCACCGGTTTTTCAGTTGCAGGCACAAAGAATGCAAAATTTTTACTTATCTGAATATTGCCAATAAATTCTGTTTGCTTGCGTTCAGCAACTTCCGTTATTTTCCCTTCTTGCCTTTTATCTTTTGATAAATCTGTATTTACTTGCACCCTTACCAAATCACCATGAAATGCCCTGCTAAAATCATTAGGGCGAACCATAATATCTTTGTCCCTACCCTCTACAATTACATAGCCCATTCCGGTTTTGGAAATATCCAATCTGCCCTTAACTGTTTCCGTTTGCGATGACTTCTTTCCTGATTTATTCTTTTTATTCATATATTTTTTTTATGCCTCTTTTGTATATTAATAAGCAATTAATTGCA
The DNA here is from genome assembly GCA_037969645.1 of Ferruginibacter sp. GTDB lineage: Bacteria > Bacteroidota > Bacteroidia > Chitinophagales > Chitinophagaceae > Ferruginibacter. The sequence goes on from JBBKXU010000444.1 coordinate 9,274, forward strand.
GTTCATTAGTTTACAAAAGGTAAATTCACTTTTTTATAGCTGCAATGTACCAACAAATTGCTACATTCGGAAAAATGAAGGCTTGTGCAGGCACCCACAAATTCTCCACAAAAGATAATAACTAAGACGGTTTGGATGCTGTCGTTGGTAAGTCTGTTCAACGATATTGCCAGCGAAATGCTTATTCCCGTAATGCCTATGTTCTTAAAACATATTGGTTTTACTGTTGTGCTAATAGGTGTTTTGGAAGGTATTGCAGAAGCAGTGGCGGGTTTAAGCAAAAGCTATTTTGGCAAGCGCAGCGATATCACAGGTAAGCGTTTACCTTTTGTACAATTAGGCTATGCCATGAGCGCCATCAGCAAACCCATGATGGCGATTTTCATTTATCCGGTATGGATATTTTTTGCCAGAACCCTCGACAGGCTAGGCAAAGGCGTAAGAACCGCTGCCAGAGATGCCATGCTGAGCGACGAAGCCACACCCCAAACCAAGGGGCGTGTTTTTGGTTTTAACCGAAGCATGGATACATTTGGCGCAGTGATAGGCCC
>JBBKXU010000445.1:0-3587 GCA_037969645.1 Ferruginibacter sp.
ACTTAATATAATGAATGTCAAAATAGATACCAAAGAAAGGTTTACTGTAATTACGCCGGAAGATTCGCATTTATCTGTTAATATGACAGAGGAACTGAACCAATTGTTGCTTGCTTACCTGCAAAAAGACATACCACATGTTATTTTAAAAATGGATGCGGTACAAACTGTTGATGAATTAATGGCCGAAAACATAGCAACCATTCAACAACAATTTTACGAAAACAACTGCTCTTTTGTTATTTGTAATATTCAAAAAGATGTGGCTCAATTATTGGACCAAAAAGAGCTGCTGGAATTTATGAACGTAACACCATCAGAAAGTGAGGCTTGGGATATTTTGCAGATGGAGGAGATTGAGAGGGAATTATTAGGAGATGCGTAGAGTTTGAAGTCTTGAGTTAGGAGAAGTAAGTTCTTAGTTTTTAGTTCTTAGTTGAGCAGCATTTCAATTACTTATACGGTCTTTATTATCTTTAACTTGTTTGTTCCGTTGGAAGACACACATTTACATTATATATCTAAACTAAAACAAATTTGCTTGCTTTAACTATACTCGGTAACAACTCTGCAATACCCGCTTTCGACAGAAACCCTACTGCCCAGGTTTTACAAACCATGGAAGAGAGCTTTTTAATTGATTGTGGCGAGGGAACACAGATGCAGCTTTCGAAATACAAAATAAAGCGTAGCAAAATAAATCACATTTTTATTTCGCATTTACATGGCGATCATTATTTTGGATTGATTGGCCTGCTCACCAGCATGAGCCTGCTCAACCGCCCACAGGACCTACATTTGCATGCACCACCCGAGTTGGAGCAACTCATTAACCTACAATTAAATTTTGCGTCAACACAGCTGTCTTACAATCTGCATTTTCATCCTTTAAAAGATGAAGGCGTAATTGTTGATGGCAATAAAATGATGGTTAGCTGTTTTAAAGTGCAGCACCGTATTGATTGCTGGGGTTTTTTGTTTAGAGAGAAAAAAAATCCGAGAAAGCTTAATGCCGAAAGGGCAAAAATCTATGAAATACCTGCCGCTTTTTATGATAAACTGCAGCAGGGCGAAGATTATGTGACAAAAAAAGGCACGATTGTACCTAACGAGGAAGTAACTACAGAAGCACCTAAACCCAAAAGCTATGCTTACTGCGCCGATACTATTTTTGATGAAAGTCTGGCCGAAAAAGTAAAAGAAGTTGATTTGCTTTATCATGAAGCCACTTACCTGAAAGATTTGCATGAACGGGCAGCAGCCAGATTTCACAGTACAACCGTTCAGGCCGCAACTATTGCAAAGAATGCTGCAGTTAATAGATTATTGATCGGGCACTTTTCTTCGAAATACGAAACTCTGGATGAATTTTTAACTGAAACTGTGGAGGTTTTTGAAAACACCGAACTGGCACTACAGGGAAGTTGTTATATTATTTGATTATTTACCTAGCTTTATCACCGTATTAAATCCATCTGCCATCATCCAGATATAAAATTCGGGAAACCACTTTCGCCAGGATTTTTCATTGTGTTTGCCCAGCGGGTCAATAACAGAATAGATCATCGCCGAAGATTTTTCCCCTAAAGATTCTTGAACTTCCTGCATATCTTTTGTAAATGCATCTCCTTCCTTTTCTCCGATATAAAAGAAAAATTTGCTGTTGATTCCTGATGCTAAAGAATCAGTCAGGAGTTTTATTGCCGGTGCCGTCCAGAATGCCGGAGAAAAGATACCAGCCTTGCCAAAAACAGTGGGTTGCTGCAACATGACATAGTACGAAACCAGCGCTCCCATGGAACTTCCGGCGATGATTGTATTGTCTTTATTGGTTAGTGTTCTGTATTTTTTATCAATAAAAGGCTTCAAGGTTTCAACTAAAAAAGCAAGATATTGATCAGCCTCTCCTTCGCCAAAATTCTGAAACTTGTAAGGATTGTATTCATTCAGACGCTGCGGACCATTATCAATACCAACCACAATACAGGCGGGTTTTCCGGCACTGATCAAACTGTCCAAACATTCATCAACGCCCCATTCGCCATACGCAGAAGTAGCCGCATCAAAAAGATTCTGACCATCCTGCATATATATAACCGGATAACGCTTTTTTGTTTTTGAATACCCTTCGGGCAGGTATATCCAGATTCGGCGATTTCTATTCAGTTGCGGTATAAAAAATGCCGTATCAATAATATGCACCTGCTTAGTGGCAGTATGTTTTTTGACTGGAGCAGTAAAATCGTCTTTCCAGGCTTCAATATTTATATTTATAACTGTATCGCTTGTTATTTCAAACTCACGGTTTTCAATATCGGTGCCATTCGCATGGCATTCAACTTTTTTCCAGTTACCTCTTGTGCATTTAAATTCATAATCTCCAGCAGGCAAATCGAATGAAAGCAAGTAAATTTTTTCTTCGGTCAATTGAAATTTGTAAGCACTGTTGCGTGGGTTCCATTCGTTATAACTTCCTGCTAAAAAAACCGTGTCTTTACTGTGCTGCAGTGGATATTTGCCTAATTTAAAAACAACATGATATTGAGCCTCTGTATATACAAAAGAGAATAAAATAAAGGCGAGGCTCAGCAAATATTTCATGTAGCAAGGTAGGTTTTTACTTTTTGATGAAGCGCCGTGCTTAATGGTACCACAGGTAATCTTAATACATTTTCAATCAATCCCAGTTCATATAAAAACGCTTTTGCGCCTGCTGGATTATTCTCTGCAAACAGCAAATCAATTCCTTCCAAACATTTATAATGTAGTGGTCTTGCCGCAGCAAAATCGCCTTTTAAACTTAACCGCACCATCTCCGAAAAATCTTTGGGAAAACAATTGGCCGCGACACTGATCACTCCATCCATTCCACAGGCAATTAATGGCAGTGTAATATGATCATCACCACTAACCACTAAAAAATCATCAGGTCTGTCACGCAGAATATGCATGCACTGTACCATATTTCCGCTGGCTTCTTTAATGCCGGCTATATTTTCAACTTCTTTTGCCAAACGCAAAGTTGTTTCGGCAGTAATATTACTTCCCGTTCTTCCCGGCACATTATATAATATGATAGGTTTAGGACTTGCATCTGCCAGGTTTTTATAATGCTGAAAAATTCCTTCCTGCGATGGTTTATTATAATAAGGGCTGGCACTTAAAACCGCAGCTGCTTTCTCTAATGGATAGCTTTGCAGGTTCTCCATTACTTCTTTTGTATTATTACCGCCAATACCAACAACAACCGGCACCCGGTTGTGCACTTTATCAAATGTATAATTTATGATGTCGAATTTTTCCTCTGTATCAAGTGTTGGTGCTTCACCGGTGGTGCCCAATGTAACAATATATTCTACTCCGTTCTCTATGATAAAGTCAACCAGTTTGCCTAAAGCATCAAAATCTACTTCCATACTTGCTTTAAACGGAGTAACTATTGCCACTCCTGTACCTTGTAATTGCGTACGTAAACTCATAAAACTAAATTTTTGTGAAGGTATTAAGAAGATATGAATTTATATAAAAGAAAAAGCCTCCAATACGATGTATTGAAGGCTTTTGCGGACCGGACGGGACTCGAACCC
>JBBKXU010000446.1:0-4199 GCA_037969645.1 Ferruginibacter sp.
TTTGTAAACGGAAAAGAGTTTGCAACTTATTATGTGGAAGTGGAGTAAAGCCCCCGGGTTGGGACGCTGGAGCGGTCTGAATCATAATGTACAAATTATATGCATAAAAAAAGCTCCAATTTTCATTGAAGCTTTTTAAATATCTGTAAAATTATGCCCTTTGCTTTGCAGGGGCTTTTTTCTTCGACTTTTTTAACGCTGCGTTAATGTCTTTGCTTAGGTTTTCGAAAGTAGCTTTGCCGCTAACCATTTCGCCATTTACAAAGAAGGTTGGCACATCAGTAACACCTCTTTCAATTCCTTCATTCAGGTCATTACGCACCTGCCAGCCATAGGTTGAATTAATCAGTTCCTCTAAAAAATGCTTGTTGCTGATCCCAGCTTCTCTTGAATACAATTTTAAACTGGTTGTACCCAACTGGCGGCGGTTATCAAACAAAATATTATGCATTTCCCAAAACTTACCAACCTGCGACGCTGCAACTGAAGCTTCACCTGCTTTCATAGAACGCTGATGAATTCTTGTCATAGGAAAATGACGGAACTGAAACCTGATTTTACCATCAAATTCTTCCAGTAATTTTTTAACCACTTCATTTGCTTTTGCACAATCTTCACTCTCATATTCTCCAAATTCCATAAGGGTTACCGTAGCATCCTTATTACCTACAAAAATATCCTTCGGTGGGATAATCTCTACTACTTCTTTTACTTTCATTGCCATAATTATTGACTTTTTATCTGTTGTATCTAAACAACTTTTGTTAATGTATTGTTCTGTTTACTTATTCTTTTATTTCTTTTTCTTTAACCTGCTCGTTTCTAAATACCACCGTTCCGTCAAACACATCTACAAGAACGGGTCTTGTTTTATCAATATCGGCAGCTAAAATTCTTTTGCTGAGCTGATTAACAATCTCTTTTTGAATCAAGCGCTTTAATGGCCTTGCTCCAAACTGTGGATCGTAACCATGTTCTGCTAAAAAGTCGAGTACATAATCGCTGAACTGCAGATTTATGCCGCTTTGTGCAACTAGGCTTTTCAGGCCTTCCAACTGCATTTTGATGATGCCTTTAATTTCTTGCCTCATTAAGGGTTGAAACATGATAACTTCATCAATTCTGTTTAAGAACTCCGGACGGATAGTTTGCCTCAACAGGACCATAACCTCGGCTTTAGTCTTCTCAACTACCTGATCCTTATTGTCTTCTGTAACATTTTCAAAATTATCCTGTATGATATGGCTGCCCATATTGGAGGTCATAATGATGATCGTATTCTTAAAATTAACGATACGACCCTTGTTATCAGTGAGTCTTCCGTCGTCTAATACCTGCAAAAGTACGTTAAAAACGTCAGGATGTGCTTTTTCAATTTCATCTAACAGAATTACGCTATATGGCTTACGCCTTACAGCCTCTGTTAACTGGCCACCTTCCTCGTAGCCAATATAGCCCGGAGGCGCTCCTAAAAGTCTGCTAACGGCATGTTTTTCCTGATATTCACTCATATCAATACGGGTCATCATGCTGTCATCGTCAAAAAGGTATTCGGCGAGTGCTTTTGCCAACTCAGTCTTACCCACGCCTGTAGTTCCAAGGAAGATAAACGACCCGATTGGCTTTTTAGGGTCTTGCAACCCAGCCCTGCTACGGCGAATAGCATCAGAAACTGCTTCAATAGCTTCATCCTGCCCTACTACCCTTTTATGCAGTTCTTCCTCTAAAAGCAACAGTTTCTCCCTTTCGCTCTGCATCATTTTCATAACCGGAATGCCTGTTGCCTTTGCCACATTCTCAGCTATGTCTTCAGCATCTACTTCTTCCTTTAAAAGTCGCTTTTCGGTACTTTCCGTTAACTGAGTTGTGAACTCTTCAATAATTTTCTCCTGCTCCTGCACTTTTCCGTAGCGTATTTCCGCTACTTTTCCATAGTCACCTTCACGTTCAGCCTTATCAGCCGCCAGTTTTAAATTCTCTATTTCAGCCTTAGCATTCTGGATTTTATCTACAATTTCCTTTTCCTGCTGCCATTTAGCTTTAAATGTGTCTCTTTCTACCGAGAGATTCGATATTTCGGTGGTTAACTGCTTCAGCTTTTGTTCGTCATTTTCTCTTTTGATGGCTTCACGTTCAATTTCCAACTGACGAATTCTTCTGTCCAATTCATCTAATTCCTCAGGCATGCTGTTCATTTCCAAGCGGAGTTTGGCAGCACTTTCATCAATCAGGTCAATAGCTTTATCGGGTAAAAAACGATCAGTTATGTAGCGGCTCGATAATTCAACGGCCGCAATAATGGCTTCGTCTTTTATTAAAACATGATGATAGGATTCGTACCTGTCTTTTAGTCCACGTAAAATAGAAACCGCATCTTCAATTGAGGGTTCATCTATCATTACTTTTTGAAAACGACGTTCTAGTGCCTTATCTTTCTCAAAGAATTTTTGATACTCACTTAATGTGGTTGCACCAATCGCTCTAAGCTCCCCTCTTGCTAACGCAGGCTTTAAAATATTGGCAGCGTCCATTGCTCCATCACCGCCACCGGCACCAACAAGTGTATGTATTTCATCAATGAACAAAATGATCTGCCCATCGCTTGTACTCACTTCTTTTACTACTGATTTTAATCGCTCTTCAAACTCACCCTTATACTTTGCTCCAGCTATCAATTGCCCCATATCTAAGGCATAAATAATTTTCGATTTTAAATTTTCGGGCACATCTCCATTTACAATACGCATGGCCAAACCCTCTGCTATGGCCGTTTTACCTACGCCAGGTTCACCAACAAGTATCGGATTATTTTTACTTCTTCTTGATAAGATGTGGAGCGTTCTACGTATCTCTTCATCCCTGCCAATTACCGGATCAAGTTTGCCGGCTCGGGCCATTTCAATTAAATTCTTGGCGTATTTATTCAGCGCATTAAACTGTGTTTCTCCTGTTTGGGAAGAAACTGTTGAGCCTTTTTTTAAATCTTTAATGGCAGCTATCAATCCTTTCTCTGTAAGTCCTGCGTCTTTTAATAATTTGGCTGTATTATCGCTGCCCTGTATTATGGCAAGCAACAAATGTTCAACGCTTGCAAATTCATCTTTAAAGGTTTTTAAAGTAGCTGTTGCTCTTAACAAAATATTATTGGCATCACGGCTTAAAGATTGTGCCGGTTCTCCGCCGGAAACCTTCGGAAGTTTTTCAATGGCGGCATCCAGTTTTTCATCAACATAATTAACATTGACATTATTCTTCTTTAGCAAATATTCAACAGGCGAATCTTTATCGTTTAACATGGCTTTTAAAACATGTTCGGTTTCAATATTGGCATTACCGGCTGTAAAAGCCAGTTGCTGCGCCTGTTGTAATATTTCCTGTGATTTTATGGTTAAGTTTTGTAAACTCATGATAGTGATTTTAGAAAGGAAAGGCGCAAAACTCAATCCAAGTATTAAACTGCGCTATTATGGCATACAATGTGAGGTGTTTCTGCCGCTTAAGCAGGTGTAGTAAAGCTTTCATGCTATTGTAGCAGTTTTATCTACCTAAATAAGTAAATCAGCAATGACTTTATAAGCAGGGCTGTTGTATTTTTATATAAAGGCAACCGATGTACGAGCATAAAAAACATAAATTAGATACTACAAATATGTTTTACCAACAACTTTGGAAAAATGCTTTTCTTGTTTTTATTCATAAACTTCCTGTATTAGATTGATCTTCCGATTAATGAGCGTTGTACAAAAACATACCGAACTTATTAAAACACTGGCAGCCAAAGAAGGATTTGATTACTGTGGCATTGCGAAAGCAGTGATGTTAAATGAAGATGCCAACCGCCTTGAAAACTGGCTACATAAAGGAATGCACGGCAGCATGCAGTACATGGAGAATCATTTTGACCTGCGGATTGATCCTTCTAAATTAGTGCCCGGTGCAAAATCTGTTATTACCTTATTGCTGAATTATTTTCCGGAGCAACTCCAATCTGCACTTGCTCCAAAGATTTCAAAATATGCTTTTGGCAATGATTACCATGAAGTGATAAGAAGCAAACTAAAACATTTTCTTCTACAAATAAAAGAACAGATAGGCGAAGTACAAGGCCGTGGTTTTGTGGATAGCGCACCAGTTTTGGAAAGAGCCTGGGCACAAAAGGCGGGCATTGGTTGGATTGGCAAAAATGGTAATCTTATTAA
>JBBKXU010000447.1:0-13205 GCA_037969645.1 Ferruginibacter sp.
CTGGGCAGTATTTATGATACGTTAACTGCAGTTGAAAAACTATCTAATCTTACAGATACCGAAGTGGAGAAAAATGGAACAATGGAACTCAGTTCAAAAAATTCCGGAGTAAGGTTGGAGTTACAAGACCTTAGTTTTGGTTACAGGAACGGAAGAGAAATTTTCAACAACATTTCGATGCAGATTAACCCGGGTGAAAGAGTATGTGTGATGGGTAAAGACAGCTCGGGCAAAAGTACCCTGCTGCGAATTATGGCTGGTGCGTATACAGGTTATACCGGAAACTATGTGTTAGATGAATTACCACTTGGTAATTATAACCTGTCTTCTGTTCGTGCCAATACAGGTGTATTAACTAACGAGCAGGAGATTTTTCAGGGCACTTTGTGGGAGAACATCACACTTGGTAAATCGCAAATTGAAATGGATACTGTTGTTTATTATGTCAATAAAACCGGCCTGAAAGATTATGTAAGCTCTTTGCCCGACGGATATGACAGTCTACTTGACCCCACGGGTAAAAGGTTGCCCCGTAATGTTATCAATAAAATACTGCTGGTAAGGGCGCTGGTATCTCAACCCCGGTTATTGTTGCTGGAAGAGCCCTGGATGAATGCAGAGGAAGATTTTAGGGACAAGGTGATTTCAATTTTAAATGAAATGAAAAATACTACCATTGTTGTATTTACTAACGAAGAAAAATTTGCACAAACCTGCGACCGCATTTATGTATTAGATGCAGGACAAGTAAACATAAAAAAATAAAGAATCATGAAAAATTCAGATTTTAACGCATACAAACATATTTACCTGATTAACAAAAACAGTAAGGTTAAGTTGTGGTTTTATTTTTGTGTATTGGTATTTTTTGTTTTTCTTTTTCTTCCCTGGACGCAAAATATAAGAGCAAGAGGATCAGTAACCACGCTATCGCAGGATCAGCGCCCACAACAGGTAAATACTATTATTGGCGGGCGGGTTATGAAATGGTATATCAAGGAGGGAGACTATGTTAAAGCCGGTGATACGCTTGTTCAATTAACGGAGGTAAAAGCGGATTATCTTGATCCTAATCTACTGCAAAGAACCCAGGAACAACTTACCGGCAAGCAACAATCTGTTGAGTATTACAAAAACAAAGCGGGTATAACCGATCAGCAAATTGGTGCAATAAATTCGGGGCTGCAATTAAAGCTTAGTCAGCAGATGAATAAACTTAACCAGTTACAACTAAAGGTGCAGGCCGATAGTGCCGACGCTGCTGCTGCCAATAATGATTTTCTTATCGGGCAAAAACAATACCAACGGCAGAAAATGATGTTTGATAGCGGGCTGGTTTCTATGACACAGTTAGAAACACGCAACCAACAGTTTCAAAATGCGCAGGCGAAAAAAATAAGTGCCGAAAATAAACTGGCCAACAGTAAGCAGGACTTAACAATTACCCGAATTGAAATGAATGCCCTTCAGCAGGAGAATATTGAAAAAGTTACCAAGGCGCAGGGTGATCAGTTTCAATCTTTAACCCAAGTGGCCAGTGGCCAGGCAGATATTGCCAAACTGCAAAACCAGTATGCCAGTTACAGCATCCGTAACGGGATGTATTATTTAACAGCAACGCAAAGCGGCCAGGTTGTAAAGGCTCAAAAAGCTGGTATTGGTGAAGTGGTAAAGGAAGGAGAGATGATTGCAGAGATAGTGCCCGATCAGGTGCAGTATGCGGTGGAGCTGTTTGTTCGCCCGCTTGACCTGCCGTTGGTTGCAAACGGCCAACAAGTGAGGTTCTTGTTTGATGGTTTTCCCGCCATAGTATTTAGTGGTTGGCCTAAAGCTTCCTCCGGCACTTTTGGCGGAGAGATTGTTGCGGTAGAAAGCAACGTAAGCGCCAACGGTAAATTCAGGGTATTAATAAAACAACATCCCGGCGATAAACCCTGGCCACCTGAATTGAAAATGGGCACAGGTGCACAAGGTATTATGCTGCTTAAAGATGTACCGGTATGGTACGAGCTATGGCGAAATATTAACGGCTTCCCTCCCGACTATTATAAAAAAACGGAGACGCTTAAAAAAGAAAAATGATGAAACAATCTAAAAATATTCTGTTGTTGATACTGATGCTGCCAGTTTACATTAGTTACGGGCAGGATACAGTAAAACTTTTATCGCTGCAGGAGGTAACCGCAATTGTAAAACAATACCACCCTGTTGCACGGCAATCGGATATACTTGTTGAAAAAGCTAAAGCAGATGTAACAATCAGCAGGGGGATATTTGACCCTGTTCTAAGTTACGATGCTGCCGATAAAACATTTAACGGTACTCAATATTATAACTACAGCAGACCGGAACTTAGCATACCAACATGGTTTGGTATTGAGATGAAAGCCGGAATTGAATACCTGAGCGGCAGCAGAACTTCTCCAGAGGAAACTTCTGGAGAAAGCAGTTACCTGGGCATAAGTATTCCACTTGCTAAGAATTTATTAATGGATAAAAGAAGGGCAGCTTTACAAACGGCAAAATTGTATAGGCAAGCTTCATCGGTAGAAAAAAGGAATTTATTAAATGACCTACTGGCCGATGCAACAAAGGCTTATTGGAATTGGGTACAGCAGTACCAGTTGCATAAAATTATAAGTAACAGTGTAACCGTAAACGAACAACGCGTTAAACTTGTGAAGACGGCGTTTAACATAGGAGAGCGGCCGGCTATTGATACTACCGAAGCGCTTACGCAGCTGCAGGCTTTTGAACTTCAGCAATCCGAAGCCTGGCTTAATTATCAGAATGCAGGGTTAGAACTTTCGGTTTTTTTATGGACAGTTAACAATCAACCTTATGATCTGCCAAATGATGTAAGGCCCGCTGATGACCTGCAGCAGATGAATGTAAATATGGTTACTTTACCAACGATTGATACGCTGCTGAATGCGGCATTGATGAATCATCCCGAACTGATCATCTATAATTATAAATTGGATGTGCTTAATATTGATAAGAAACTGAAGTTTCAGGAACTGTTGCCTACTGTAAATTTCATGTATAGCCAACTCGGTCGTGGGTACGATATTTTTAAAACGGCAACCGGTCCGTTGTTCGAGAATAATTTTCAATACGGAGTTACCCTAGGTATTCCATTGCGTCTTTCGGAAGGACGTGGAGGATATAAGAAAGCTAAACTAAAAATTGAAGAAACAAGGCTTCAGCTTAATTTTAAACAATTGCAAATTCAAAACAAAGTAAAAAGTTACTTTAACGAGATGTTGACTTTGCAAAGTCAGGTAAACCTGCAGCAACGGGCTTATACCAACTACTTTGCCTTACAGCGTGCAGAAGAAATCAGGTTTGCTGGCGGCGAGAGTTCGCTGTTTCTGATTAATACAAGAGAAACTAAAGCACTAGAGGCTTTGCAGAAAGTACAGGAATTAAAAGTTAAATTTTATAAATCGATGATTACATTGCAATGGGCGGCGGGTTTATTGGTTCCTTAGTATTAACAAACCGCCTGTAACATATATGACATTTGCACGTTTTAGAAAAATCATGCGCCGCACCATCATCTACAGTCTTGGTTTAATTTTCTTGTGGTTGGTACTCGCCCAATGTTTTGTTATGAAGAATCGCTGGAGCGATGAAAAAGCTTATCGTGTTTTTAAAGCGAAAGAGGTTCCGCTTACTATTTATGATACGATCATCAACCAGCGCCATCTGCATTATGCCGTTTGTGGAAATGGAGATTCTTTACCTACGCTGGTCTTTATTCATGGCAGCCCCGGTAGCTGGATGAATTACATGAAATTTATGTGGGATTCTTCCATTCGGAAAAAATTCAGAATTGTTGCTATAGACAGGCCAGGATTTGGTTACAGCGATTTTGGTAAAGCCGTTCATTTGCAAGAACAAGCTGCTTTGATAATGCCTGTACTACAAAAGCTAAAGACCAATCAGCCTATGTTTTTAGCCGGGCATAGCATGGGAGGGCCGGTATTGGTAAAACTCGCTGCCGATAATCCTTCTATGTTTGAAACGATAGTTATTATTGCAGGATCTATTGATGCCAGCCAGGAAAAAACAGAAACCTGGCGAAAGGTTATGGCAAATCGCCCAATGTACTGGGCATTGCCCGGTGCTTTTGGGCCGAGTAACATAGAGATACTTTATTTAAAAAAGGATTTACTGCCTTTACAAAGTGATTTTAAAAATATTTCCTGTAACATATTATTTGTACATGGCGATAAGGACACCTGGGTGCCTATAGAAAATATTGCCTTTGGTGAAAAGATGATGACAAATGCGAAGTCAATAAGTGCTGACACACTGAAAGGAGCAGACCACCAGATACCTTGGAAAAGAGTGGATGAATTAAAAACGATATTACTCAGCCTTTATTAAAATACCAGCTATTGGGTATTGTTCTGTATTGGCCATTGAAGTAGCTTCAACCTAAATTTATATTTGATGCAGAAACTGATAATAATACTGGGCATTTGCATTTGCGGTACTGCCAATGCACAGTCTCCTTATTTAAGTGTTAATGTAAAATTGGATTCTGCATTAACTGCTTCGATTCAATATAAAATAGAGATGAGGATTTGCAAACCCGTTAACGGATCTGAAGTAAATGATTATTTCAGCAATGAAGAATCATCAATAGCTTTTAAGGCACTCAAAGACTCGGATATTACCTGTGGTGAGTATATTGATAACTACGAGCAAAAATATAATTCCTATACTTTTTATTATGCCAGCCAGGTGTTTGCATGGGAAAAAATAATTGTGTGGAAGATTACAAACGCTTCATCCCGTGACTGGAAGAAACCTATGTATATAATATTGCCGGTAAAAATAAAGTCATTTATTACCAGAATTGAGATAAAGGATATCGGGTTTCAGACAGGTAAAGTTATCTGGCTTGATGAAAAGGGCGTAACTAGTAAAAATGGCAGACAAATAATTGAGCTAAAGTTGCGGGGCAGAAAAGGAACGGATATAGAATCCTGTACATTAAAAAAAATACTCGATTAAAATACAGGTACTTACAACCCCATCGCCTTATAAATAGCTTCCTGTATATTGGTACGCACATTCATAGAAATTAATTTTCTATTTTCTCCTCCATCAGGATTAACCCGGTTACTTAAAAAGATAAAAACTAAATTATACGTAGGATCAACCCAAACACAGGTACCCGTATAACCTGTGTGGCCAAAGGTTTGCGGCGATGCAGAACGGCATGGATAAGGATTGTTATTTTTACTGTTATCTTTTTCAGGTTTATCAAATCCATAACCGCGTCTGCTAAAATTACTGTGGTAAGCGGTGAATAAGTCAACTGTTTCTTTACTTAAATATCTTTTTCCATTAATGGTTCCACCATTCAAGAGCATTTGCATTATCACAGAAATATCATAAGCATTACTGAATAAACCAGCATGTCCTGCAACACCGCCAAATAGGGCAGCACCAGGATCATGCACATAGCCACGCAATAATTGCAAGCGGAATTGTTTTTCCTGTTCTGTTGGCACAATTCTTTCCAAGGGATATTGTTCTGTAGGCTTAAAACCGGTTGTGGTTAAACCCATGGGCCGGTAAAATTCTTTTTCGGCATATTCATCTAAAGTCAGATCAGTAATGGCTTCAACTATCTTTCCTAGAAAAATAAAATCATTATCGCTATATACATACCTGCCGGTACGGCCAAGCGGACTTTCTAAAATTCTTTTGTATAAACTGTCGCGGTAATCTGTACGCAAGTACAGGTCTTTAGCAACCTGTATATCGAATGAATCATTTTTTGCAGTTGCATAATAGTTTGCAGAAGGCGTTCCATCAGCTTCAATCGTTTCTTTATAAAAAGGAATATAAGCAACAAGTCCGGCCTGATGTAACAGAATATTTTGGATAGTTAAATTTCCCTTATTGGTTCCTCTAACCCAAGGCAGGTAATCACCGAGCTTTTTTTTTAAATCAACCTTGCCTTCATCGTACAAACGCATAACAGAAATAGTAGTGGCGCAAACTTTAGTAACCGATGCCATATCATAAATAGATTCTTTATTTACAGATTCTGTTTTTTCATAGGTATAATTACCGAAGGCTTTATGGTAAACAATATCGCCATCTTTTGCAATTAATACGACGGCCCCGGGTGTAGCTCCTTTGGTAATAGCATCTTCGGCAATCTCATCAATAACAGTAAGCTTAGTAATATCAAGTCTACGTTTATCATTAATGGCGGTAAAGGCTGTTGCTTTCAATTCTATTCCGGTACCATATTTGAACTGATTGCAAACTGTAACCGGTAATTTGCCCATGGCCGGAATTTTCCCCTGTAACAAATCAATGGCTGTGTTTTGTATTATCTCATCATCCTCATAACAGGCAACCAAATTTTTTGCGCCACACCAGTTTTTAATGGCATAAGCATTGCCAAAAATAAAAGTGATGGCTTTAGTTTTTTGCTGTAATTGTGTTACCAGGTTTATGGCATTTTTACTAAGTGCAAAATTATTTACCGGCGAACGGCCAAAACCATGCACACCAATAATTACTTTTTTGTAATTCTTTTTGGCTTTGGTAACAATTGCTACAATGCCTGTTGCGGCCTGGTCGTAATCAAAATAAATTACATCTGCATTATAGTCGGCACGCATTCGTTTAGCAAACGCATTGTCGGCTTTAGTGCCGATGCTTATACACACAATATCTGTTTTAGCTGCTGTAGATTTTGGAGCCAAAGGAAAAAACACATCGTCTGTCTTTTTTAAAACTGTTAATGCATTTTCGGCAACCAGTTTGCGCATGCTACTTACTTCTTTATTCAGGTCGTTTGTAATATTATCTGTGTTAATGGGCTTTAAATCTGCCATTCCATACGCATATTTCGCTTGCAGTACTTTTTTGCAATGCAATGCAATGTCATTCCAGCTTAGCTTTCCATTATTTATAGCTTCTTTTATTTTGGAAATAGAAAGTGGAACATCTCCGGGCAAGCAAAGCATATCATTGCCTGCGATAATTGATTCTACCGATGCCTGCCCGTCGGGAAAGAATTTTGTAACACCTTTCATTTCCAATGCATCAGTAAATGTTAAACCCTGATAACCCAGCTCGTTCCGCATTAAGTCGGTAACATTGTTTTTTGAAAGTGAAGTGGCCCTGTTGGGACTGCTGTCAATAGAAGGAATATACAAATGTGCGATCATCGCACTGCCAACACCAGCATTAAAAATTTCACGAAACGGATATAATTCCAAAGCTTCAAGTTCGGCCATTGATTTTTTTATAACGGGGAGGTCGTAGTGCGAATCAACAGACACATCGCCATGCCCCGGAAAATGTTTGGCACAGGCCATCACGCCATTATCCTGCATGCCTTTCATGTATTGAATACCAAAGGACGCAACTTTGTATTTGTCTTCACCAAAACTGCGGTCGTTTATAACAGGATTGTTAGGGTTATTATTCACATCCACCACCGGCGCATAATTTACCTGCACACCAACACGTTTGCATTGCTCTGCAACTATTCTGCCATATTCATACACAATAGATGAATCCTGCATGGCGCCCAGCATCATTTGTTTGGGTAAGGGAAGCACACTATCCGTCATTCGCATACCCACTCCCCATTCTGCATCAATGCACATCATCAACGGGGTTTTTGCAATGGCCTGTAAAGCATTTACCATGGTAGCCTGTTTTACCGGACTTCCCTGAAAAAGGCAAACGCCGCCAATATTGTATTGTTTTATAAGTGCGGCAACAGTGTCATCGAAAAAAGTTATGGTTTTTGTTTTTGAATCAATCGTTGATAAACGCACTACCATCAACTGAGCAATCTGTTCATCGGGACTAAGGGTTTTAAAAACACTGTCCACCCAATTGGAAGCTGAATTTTGCTGTGCAAAGCTATTTACTGTTAAAAAAAGAAATAAAATCAAGTGAATCTTCCGCATACGCTTCTAAAAATTTTATAGTGGACAGGATGTGTTATTTTTGTCGTTCTAAATTACAGGATTTTGCCCGATATCATTCAATTATTGCCCGATAACATTGCCAACCAGATTGCGGCCGGCGAAGTTATTCAAAGACCCGCCAGCGCTGTAAAAGAGCTGCTGGAGAATGCTGTGGATGCCGATGCCGATGATGTTAAACTAATTGTAAATGATGCCGGTAAAGCCTTGATACAGGTGATTGACAATGGAAAGGGTATGAGTGAGACAGATGCCAGGATGGCTTTTGAACGCCACGCTACTTCCAAAATAAAAAATATTGAAGACCTGTTTAAAATAAAAACAATGGGCTTCAGGGGAGAAGCTCTGGCGAGTATTGCGGCAGTTGCGCAGGTTGAACTGAAATCGAAAAGAGAAGAAGATGAGACCGGTGTTTTTATTGAGGTTGAAAACAGTCAGGTAGTTAAGCAGGAACCAATTGCAGTGCCAACCGGTACAAGCATTGCTATGAAAAATCTTTTTTTTAATGTGCCTGCCCGCAGGAATTTTTTAAAAAGTAATGCTGCTGAGTTAAGACATATTGTGGATGAATTTATAAGAGTCGCTATGTCGTTCCCGGAAATTTTCTTTTCTTTTACCAGTAATGGCCAACAGGTTTTTCATTTGGAGAAGGGAACGATGAAACAACGCATTGTGCAAATTTTGGGGAACAGTTACTCCGCCAAATTAGTGCCCGTGCAGGAGCAGACCGATTACATGAATATTTACGGTTTTGTTGGCAAGCCTGAAACTGCTAAGAAAACCCGTGGCGATCAATACTTTTTTGTAAATAACCGCTTTATTAAAAGTGCTTACCTGAACCATGCGGTGATGAATGCTTTTAATGAGATGATCGCCAAAGACAGTTTCCCCATGTATTGCCTGTTTATTGATCTGGATCCGGCTCAAATCGATATAAATGTACATCCGACGAAACAGGAAATAAAGTTTGAGGATGAGAAGATAATATATGCTTTTGTGCAGAGTGCCATCAAGCATGCGTTAGCACAATTCAGTATTTCGCCAACGCTCGATTTTGAACTGGATGCTTCTATTCAAAGTCTTGATGCCGTTTCAAAGCCTTTTACGGATGACAAGAAATCTTCTGCCTCATCCTCTTCTTTGTATAATACATTTACTAAAAAACACCAGTCGCATTTTATTGAAAGTAAAAGTGAGCTGAAGCATTGGAAGGATTTTTATGAGAAGGATGAGTCGCAGGGAGAAAGCCAAAAGGAACAAGCAGCGTTGCATAATGATATAACAATAAACTACAAACCACAAACCGATAATCTTTTCCAACTGCACAACAGTTATATAACCGTTCAAACAGAGAAAGGCTATTATCTTGTTCATCAGCAAAATGCACACGAACGCATTTTATACGAACGCTTTGCTCTAGCTGTGGATGGTAAACCTATTGCCACGCAACGCAGTTTGTTTCCTGCAACTATTGAATTGGCTGCCACCGATGCTGTGTTATTGAAAGAATTATTGCCTGATATGAATCATCTTGGTTATCAGCTTGAGCCCTTTGGTAATAATACTTTTGTGATACAGGGCACTCCTGCAGATGTAAATCAGGGTAACGAAAAGACGGCCATCGAAAAAATGCTGGAGCAGTACAAACATTTCAGTAACGATTTAAAATACAGCAAGCGTGAAAAATTATTGCGTTCATTGGCGTTACAGCAATCTATAAAAGCCGGTACATCGCTAACTGAAAAAGAAATGAAAGTACTGGTTGAAGAGTTATTTAATTGCAGCGTACCCAACAGCACTGCAAACGGCAAACCTACTTATCTGGAATTTAAAAAAGAAGAGCTGGATAAAATGTTTGGAAGATAGATTGCTTGACATTTAAAGTTGTCAGTCTGACATCCCTCTATATCAACATAAAAAAAGCCTGCAACATTTCTGTTACAGGCCTTTGCTTTAAATAACCCTATCATTACAATTTTTGAAAGTTGGCATAGCAGACATGGTTTCCATAAACCATTCTGATGGTATAGTGCCCTGCAGCAAGATTGCTTACATTGAGGCTTACCAGGTTGTTGCCGGTAAAACCCTGCTGGTGTTTATCTAAAACCAGCACATTCTGGCTGCTGTACACATAAGCATGAATCATATCGGGTTGCGTTAAGAATACATTTACATTAACCATAGTTGATGCAGGATTTGGAAATGCCTGCAATGTACATGCATTGGATACCTGCTCAATACGAATGATGCTGCAATATTCTTTTATACATCCGCCCATCATTATTGCTCTCAGGCAAACCCGGTAATAACCGGTATCCTGGAACAAATAGATTGGATTGTTTTGATGCAAAATTACTGGTGTTGTTACTACCGTGCTGTTCAAACGTGTTAAAGTCCAGGTTTGATCAAGTATGGGCAACGTTCCATTTGCAAAAAAGCGAATCTTATTTGGTACCTGCGGGTCACGCTGATATGTGTATGAAACATGCGACGTGTCGCAGATAATTTGCGGCTGTACATTTATTTGATGGCATGTTGTTGATGCACAGTTAGGCCCACGCCATACTGTTAAGCAGGCTGTGTACGTTCCCGGCTGAGCATAACGGTGAATGGCAATGGGGTCCTGGCTGCCGGTACCGTCACCAAAAGTCCAGGTATAGTGCAATGCAGTATTTATATAATCTGGCGTGAATTTATATTTCTGATTATCGTTGCTGAATCTTTCATATCTAAACTTAGAAAGTTGTGTGCAAGGCGGCATCGCATGCGGAATGAAAATGGTGTCGCATTTCTCCCTTACACAATTGGAATTACCGCCAAGATAGATTCTAAGGCAAACGATATAAGTACCCGGCTGTGCATATTCATGAATAGCATCCCAGGATGTTGCAGTTGTACCATCTCCAAAATTCCACACGGCTATTGCAGTAGCGGTTGGTGTTGCAGTAAGGTTGGTGAAATATACTTTTCTGTTATTTGCAGAATCCAGCCTCCAGCTGAAGTTTACATTGAAATTGCATGGATGTGTAACTACAATAGTTTCACATTTATGCATTTCACAGGCAACTGGTGTGGTGTTATTGTTTTTCTTAATCCTTAAACAAACTACATAGTTGCCTGCGCTGGTATAATTATGCGTTGGGTTCGCCACATTGGGGTCGCTTTGTAATCCGCTTATAGATGTGCCATCGCCAAATGTCCACCTCACAGAGTCAGACGCATTTATAGGTGTGCTTGTATTTGTAAACTTAACCTGCAATGGATTATTAGGAGCGGCCTGCGATGTGAAATTGACAATTAGACTGCAAGGTGCATGCACAACAATCGGTGCACATTTATCTCTAATACATGCAACTGGTGTTGTATTAATATTTTTCTTCACGATCAGACAAACGGTGTAAGTTCCGGTGTTTGCATAATTGTGTGTTGGATTTGCTACGTTTGGATCACCCTGTACACCACTCAACGAAGTACCATCACCAAAAGTCCATTTTAACGAATCGGTGGCATGCGATGGCGTACTTGTGTTGGTATATGTAACTTGCAATGGATTATTAGGATTGGGCTGCGACGTGAAATTGACAACGAGATTGCAGGGAGCATGTACAACAATGGTTTCACATTTATGCATTACACAGGCAATTGGCGTAGTGTTATTGTTTTTCTTAATCCTTAAACAAACTACATAGTTGCCTGCGCTGGTATAATTGTGCGTAGGATTTGCCACATTTGGGTCACTTTGTAGTCCGGTTACAGATGTGCCATCGCCAAATGTCCACCTCACAGAGTCAGACGCGTTTATAGGCGTGCTTGTATTTGTAAACGTAACCTGTAACGGATTGTTTGGATTGGGCTGCGATGTGAAATTAATTACCAGATTACAAGGGTGCATTACCACAATGGTTTTACAGATCTCTTTAATGCACGGCGCTGTAGTACCTGGTATATGTCTGATTATTCGCAAACAAACCGTGTAAGTACCTGCAACATTATAGGTATGCACAGGGTTCATTTCGTTCGACGTACTTCCATCACCAAATGTCCAACGGATAGAATCGGTAAGTGCAGTATTGGTGCTTGTATTATGAAACTCAATTCTTAAAGGATTTGCTGCTGAAGCTGTCCAGGTGAAATTGGGCACCATATTGCAGGTATTTGGATTCGTTACTACAACCGTTTTACAAATTTCTCTGATGCAATGCGCTACAGAGCCATTATATTTAATAATGCGTAAACAAACAGTGTAAATACCCGGCGCATTATATATGTGAACCGGATTAACCTGGTTGGACGAGTGTCCGTCACCGAATGTCCACCTTATAGAATCTGAGTTGGATAGGGGTGTACTTAAATTAGTAAATTCAATTCTCAATGGATTTGTTGCGGTGGCCGTAGAGCTAAAATCAACTACCAGGTTACAGCTTTGCTGTACGATAATTGTTTTGCATATATATTTTATACAAGGCGCCGCAGTAGTGTTTGTATTTTTCTTTACAATTAAGCAAACATTATAAGTTCCGGCAGTAGCATAGGTATGCATTGCATTTACGTCATGCGATGAAGTTCCGTCTCCAAAATTCCAAGTTATTGAATCAGTTGCCGATAGGGGCACCGACAGGTTCTGAAAATTAATGGTTAGTGGTACCGTAGTAGAAGTGCTCCAGCTAAAATCAACTACCAGATTACAGGGTGCTGTAATAGTCACCTGTTTAGTAAAAGACTTGGTGCAAACCGGGGCACCATGATTATTGCGTTAAACCACCGTGTGAACAGCTGCATACACACCTGGCAAAGCGTATACATGGGTTGGCGATACGGTTGAATCAACCGGGCTACCATCGCCAAAATGCCAGTAATGACTTACAAGCGGTGTAGTGGCCGTCATTACAGGGTTAAACTTAACGGTATTGCTGTTGATGTAGTGTACAGCAAATTCTGCGTTGCAATTTGTGGTTTGAGCAGAGGCTTTAAATGCAAAGGCTGTGAGGGTAAGCCACAGTAGCGTAAAAATTCTTTTCATAAAATCTGTTTGTTGGTTAAAGGATAAATAGGGATTCGTCGCTTAAAAAAGATACCATATGGTTAAAAACCGTTGCCCAAGGTAAAAACAATTTTTGGTATTTTTTTATTGTTTCGGCTAAAAACCTTTCTAACGCCCGTTTTACAGGAACGCCTTATGTAATATTATTATTGGCTAAAATGTAAAAAAGTAAAGATTTTGCC
>JBBKXU010000448.1:0-3425 GCA_037969645.1 Ferruginibacter sp.
TATAAAAACCGAATTACACGAATTACTTAACCTTGATTATTAATTCGTGTAATTCGTTATAATTAGTGAAATAAAATTCTTAAAAAACATAATTATGAGCTCTCTACGTATATACTTCGACAACGCCGCAACAACCGCACTTGACCCAACAGTACTGGAAACCATGATGCCTTACTTAACAGAAAAGTTTGGCAACCCATCTTCTATTTATAGCTATGGAAGGGAAAGCCGCATGGCTATAGAAACTGCCCGTAAAAGCGTGGCAAAAATTTTAAATGCACACCCTGCCGAAATATTTTTTACCAGCGGCGGTACAGAGAGCGCCAATACAGCTATTTCTTGTGCTATACGTGATTTGGGATGTAAACATATCATCACATCTCCTATTGAACACCACGCTGTCACACATTCTGTTGAGCATATTGATAATTTAGACATTGCCAAAGTGAGCTATGTAAAATTATTACCTAATGGCCATGTTGATATTGATGATCTTGAAAAATTACTGGCAGCCAGCGAAGAAAAAACATTGGTTACTTTAATGCACGCCAATAATGAAATTGGTAACATTTTAGACATTAATGCCGTGGGCGAATTATGCAAATTGTATGGTGCTGTTTTTCATAGTGATACTGTACAAACAGTTGGGCATTTTCCTTTTGATTTAAGAAATACACCGGTACATTTTGTAACCGGCGCTGCACATAAGTTTCACGGACCAAAAGGCGTAGGTATTTTGTACATCAACGAAAATGTAAAAATAAAACCCTTTGTACATGGCGGCGGACAGGAACGTAACATGCGTGCCGGCACCGAAAACCTATACGGTATTGTTGGCTTTGCCAAAGCACTCGAAATGGCAACCGCCACACATGAAGAAGACATGGCCTACATTGGCACACTGAAGTATTATATGATGGATGAATTAAAAAAACACATCAAAGGCGTTTCATTTAACGGCGACACGTTGGGTAGAAGTCTATACACCGTGCTCAGCGCTGGTTTCCCAAAAACAGAAAAATCGGAGATGATACTTTTCAATCTCGACATTAATAATATTTGCGCCAGCGGCGGCAGTGCCTGCACCAGCGGCGCCGACCAAGGCAGCCATGTTATACGTGCCATCAACAATAATCCCAACCAGGTAACTGTGCGTTTTAGTTTTAGTAAACACAATACTAAGGCAGAGGTTGATACGGTGGTGGAGAAGTTGAAAGAATTGGTGTAGTTTCTCGGTTCTGTCATGCTGAGGAACGAAGCATCTCATACTACGAAGCGATTATTTTTTTGTACCCAGCCTCATTAATTCTAACTAGCTTCATTGGCGTCGCACTCTTGTACCATATAATTTTATTGGGCTGTTTAGAAAAAATAATCCCGTTATGTAAAACAGTATTTTTTGTCATCCAATACAAAATACTGCTTCTGTTACAATAAACTCCAATATAAAAGCAGCACTTTAACCTTTAAAACTGTCTTAAAATGATAAAGTACATTTTTATACTACTGATTATATCCGGCCTGTATGCTTGTCAAAAAAGCGGTGTTGATTCCGGTTCAAACAATATTGCGAACCTTAGTTTCGACAGCTTAAAGTCAATTTCAGTCAACATTCCAGATGATGATTACAACGACCTCATTTTCATTAATGAGCAAATCGGTATAGCAGGTTCAAGATTTGGAAAGATTATTAGAACTACAGATGGAGGCAACAACTGGTCGCAAATGAATTTGCCGGCAATTCCTGGTCTGCAAATAAAAAAGTTCCAGTTCACTGATAACAATACTGGCTATGCAGTAGCAGTCAGTTATCCTCCGGGTACCTCACAGCATTTTGGAGTACTATTGAGAACAACTGATGCAGGGGCAAACTGGATTCAGGTAACAACTCCCCCTGGCGCCCAATTTGAAAGTCTGTATTTTTTTGATAACCAAAATGGCTTTTTATCGGGATATAATTTATACAAAACCACTAATGGCGGACAAACCTGGACAACAACAACAGGAATGCTGGCAAACAAAATAAATTTTAAGAACAGAAATGAAGGCATAGTTACGGCACAAAATGGCACATTTCACAAAACAATTGATGGGGGTGTAACCTGGGATACTACTCGGACTTCCTATAGCGATTTGTTTTATGACATTTATTTTACCAATACCAAAACATTTGTAACCCGCCTGGGTTTTCCATCCTTAGTTGATATAAGCAACCCTAGTTTAAATTCACCTAAACCTTTTGAAGCAGAAAAATTATTTTTCCTAGACGATCAAAAATGTATTGGTATTGGTAAGCTATGGTCGGGTGGGTGGTTAACCGAAGGGGCGGTTCATTTAACCAACGATTGTTGGAATACATCCGACAGAAAAATATTCGGACAATCAGAAAAATTTACGGCCATTGCTAAAGTCAACGATCATAAAATAATGATTTTAGGACTAAGAGGAGGAATCACTCTTGTGATAACATATCATTACTAATTCACCATATCAATTTACATCAGCTCCGATTTTTACAAAAAATATTTGTGTCTTTTGAATAAATTTTTGTGGTAAAGAATAAACCCTTAAAAATTATACCCCAGTTTTTCCTCCACTCCTTTCTCCAATACCGGCAACTTCCTTCTATCAACCAAAAAACTATTCAGTTGCGCCAGCTCTTTAAAAATATAATGCTTGTCCATAGCGGCTTTTAAATAACCGGCGCCGGTGCTGCCACCAGTACCAATACGGGTACCAATCATACGCTGCACCATGTTTATGTGGCGGTAGCGCCAATTTCCTAACTGGTTGTCAATTTCTAATAACGTATCTAATAATTGAAAAGGTAATTCCAGCATGGGGTAACCATGATACATCATAATAAACAAAGCCGAGCGGCAGGCCTTGGGTGTAAGGTTTCTTTCTGCATCTGCTTCAGCAATATTAAATGTGGTGTCAAAAGCGGCAGCGTTATTTTTTTCAGCTTCGGCTAAACTACCTACATAAACCTGTTGATAATTTTTCCAGAACCCTTCTGTAATAAAAGGCATGCGTTCCAGCCAGGCGTTAACTAATTCAATAACCGATTTTCCACTTTCAGCATCTTTAATGATGGCAATATCTTTTTCTTTTAATTGAGACACATAATAATTCTGCCCGTGCCGATGATCAAATTTTAAACCCAGTTTTGCTTCCAGCACTTTAAATTGGTAGCTCTGAAAACCAGAAGCCGGCCGCAACATATCCCTGAAGTCGAGAAAATCCATCGGTGTCATCGTTTCCATAATATCAATCTGCTGCACCAATACTTTTAAAATGGTAACAACTCTCTTTAAGCGATGTACAACCGTTTGCATTTCGGGACTGTTATCATTTACCACCGGTTTGTTCATTATTTCAATCACCGAATTCACTTCAAACAAAACCTGCTTAAACCATAGTTC
>JBBKXU010000449.1:0-3124 GCA_037969645.1 Ferruginibacter sp.
TATTATATAGTTTCTTCTTGGAGAAATTTGAAAGGTGCACAATGGGCTGTTGTTGTAGGGCTAATCTTTTTTCTACTATTACTATTGGTGCTATATATAATCAGAACCTTACTAGGCGGTTTATCGGGATATTATTTTAATCGCAATCTGTTGCCAACTATTTCATCGTTAGTCTTTCCAATATCTTTACTCGTTTATGTTTCTATGCGTTTTAAAGAAATAATAAAGGAGGTGCGGCAAAATGCAAACCGGGTACTTCAATTATCCGAAGAAAAAAACGAGCAAGCTTTAAACCAGCAAAAGATCCTCCAGGAAGAAGTAAACAAGCAAACAGCAGAGATAAGAACTACGCTCGACAATTTAAAGGTCACTCAATCCCAACTTATACAATCAGAAAAAATGGCCAGCCTCGGTGAACTCACCGCCGGCATTGCCCATGAAATTCAAAACCCGTTGAATTTTGTCAACAATTTTTCGGAAGTAAATAAAGAATTGATGATTGAATTAAAAGACGAAATAAAAAAAGGAAATCTGGATGAAGTAAATGCAATTGCTGACGATGTGATCAGCAACGAAGAAAAAATAAATCATCATGGTAAAAGAGCAGATGCCATAGTAAAAGGAATGTTGCAGCACAGTCAAAGCAGCAGTGGTAAAAAAGAACCAACAGATATTAATTCATTGGCTGATGAATACCTACGACTCTCCTATCATGGATTAAGAGCAAAAGACAAATCCTTCAATGCTGCTTTAAAAACAGATTTTGATGAAAGCATCGGCAACATCAATATCATCCCGCAGGATATTGGACGGGTTGTGCTGAATTTAATAAACAACGCCTTCTATGCTGTTGATGAAAAAAAGAAAGCCCCCCAGCCTCCGCAAGCTGGTGGAGGAGTTTCTTACGAACCAACTGTTTCAGTAAGCACAAAAAAAGTTGGCGACAAAGTTTTGATCAGTGTAAAAGACAACGGCAACGGCATACCCCAAAAAGTTTTAGACAAAATCTTTCAACCATTCTTTACTACCAAGCCCACAGGCCAGGGAACAGGATTGGGATTGTCACTCAGCTATGATATTGTGAAAGCACATGGCGGGGAGTTGAAAGTGGAAACGAAAGAAGGACAAGGAACAACATTTATCATTCAGTTACCCGTAAAACAAAATTGAGTATGAAAAATATTTTATTGCCCTTTTTATTGATGGTTGCGATTAGTGAGCATGCATTTGCACAGCAACCAGAATTTAATTTACAGGTCAGCGAAAAAATAAACCACTTTGGTCCGGCTTTTGGTTTTACCCAGGATCAACAGGGCTATATCTGGTTTAGCAGTATTGCAAAGGGATTGATACGATACGATGGCAAAGAATTTAAAACGTTCAGGCATGATCCGGAAAAACCAAATTCTCCTGCCAGTAATTTTATGATTTCCATGGCAACTGATCATTCCGGCAAGATTTGGATAGCACATATTGGCAGTGGGCTGGACAGGTTTGACCCCGTTACCAACAGCTTTACTCACTTCCGGCACAATAAAACAGATCCTAATAGCCTCATTTCAGATACTGTTTTCAGCGTTATGATCGATCATACCGGAAAACCCTGGATGGGCACGGATAAAGGACTGGAAGCCTACGACAGTAAAACCAACAAATTTATCCATTTTCAAAAAACAATAAATGGTAAAGCACCTGATATCAGTACCGCTGTTTTTACAGTGTACGAAGACAAAAAAGGTATTATCTGGTTTTCCAGCGGTAATCTTTTTACAGGTTTACCCGGCGATTTTGGTGGACTCTTCCGGCTTGATCCATCTACCGGCAAACAAACTTTTTATAAAGCAGATCCACTAAATCCGGAGAGTCTGATTAACCCTGTTGTTTCTGCAATTTTTGAAGATAGTAAGGGTAATTTTTGGGTGGGAACCAAAGGAAATGGGTTGCATACACTCGACAGGAAAACCGGGAAATTTACAAGATATCCGTATGATCCCACTCATCCCGGGAAATTGAGTGGGCCACCGATTAGCAGTTCAGGCAGCCTGCCTGCCATCAGTTTTATAACTGAAGACCATGCCGGGAAAATATGGATAGGCTCTTTTGAAAATGGTATCAATTGGTATGATCCTAAAACCCAACAGTTGTATCACCATGGATTATCAAAAGGCAAAAAAATTAATTCTCCATTTGAAAAAGATACGCTTGCTGGCTTTAAAGACGAAGCTGCTGTGCGTTTCCTGATTGCATCAGATAGTACATCATGGATTACCGGCAACTCCGGTAATATATATACCGTATCCTATGGAAGAAAAACGATTCCCTACTTTCCAAACGAAAATGCTGTTAATTCATTTCATCTGGAGCCCAATGGTAATATACTCTGGTTCGGCACCGACTCGGGCCTTGTTCGTAAAAACCTGACTACAAATGCAATAAAAGTCTGGAAACATGACCCTAATAATGTCAACAGCTTAAACCAAAATTCAGTAGTGGCCATACAGGCCGATGGACAGGGCAAGCTATACATTGCTGCACATCATGGAGGGCTTGATCTGTTTGACCCTGCAACAGAAAAATTCACGCATATTAAACCGCTCAATGCAGCTTCTGGTAATACAATGGACTCGTTGCATACCATTTTTATTGAGAATGATCGCTACTTGTGGCTGGGCGGTGAAAATGGTTTGGCAAGGGTTGATCGTACTACCTATTATCCCAATGTTTATCGTTTCAATAGGGACAATGCTAAAGGAATCAGCGGTAATACCGTATACAGTATAACCAAAGATAAAAAGAATAATCTCTGGTTTGCCAATATTGGCGGCGTGGATAAGTTTATCCGCGATAGTAATTCGTTCAGGCACTATCTGAAAGATTACAATGTGAGAGCAGTATTGGCTGATGCAAAAGGTACAATATGGGCAGGTACAGATGTAGGGTTGTTTCAATATGATGAATCTAAAGACCAGTTTGTTCAATTTAATTCGCCGCTTTTTTCTATGGGAATAGATATGATATTAAATATACTGGAAGACAATCAGCATAATCTTTGGATAACTACGTATAATAGCATTCTCAAGATAAGTGCCAACCGGAAACACATTCAAATGTTTAGTGCCGATTA
>JBBKXU010000450.1:0-7706 GCA_037969645.1 Ferruginibacter sp.
TTCAGTTTGTTTCATACTTCCATAACGGCTTGCCATTCCGGCGGCTAAAATTAAAAGTGTTGGTTGCATCTATAATTAAATTAACAATTGAACAATTATTTATTGATTTTTGCAAGGCAAAAATACTATAAACCACTAAGTTTTACGGCAAATGCTTTTTGATACCTCAAAAGCCGATATAGAAGAATTACATGACGACCTGTTTTTACAAAAGCAAGTGAGTGTGTCTGTGCTGCGTTTAGATAAGATACATCCGCTGGTATCGGGCAATAAAATATTCAAGCTTCATTATTTTTTACAACAGGTTATAGCATCGGCACATAAAACTATTTTAACTTTTGGAGGTGCTTATTCCAACCATTTGGCTGCAACTGCTTTTGCCTGCAAGTCATTTAGCTTGAAAAGCATTGGCATAGTTAGAGGAGAGCGACCAAAACAACTATCGGCAACTCTGTTACAATGTATAGCTGATGGTATGCAGCTTAAATTTGTATCGAGACAGGAATATAATCGAAAAGAACATGACGATTTTATTGCTGACTTGAAGGCCGAATTCGGCGAATGTATCATTGTGCCTGAAGGCGGTTATCATCCACTTGGGGCAAAAGGAGCAGCGCTTATTTTCGATTTGATAAAAGACAAAGATTTTACCCATATTGCTCTGGCCAGCGGCACCGCTGCCACCCTGGCTGGCTTATTAATTGCGGCAAAGCCGGAGCAAATTATTATCAGTATCCCCGTTTTAAAAGGCATTATCGACAATAAAGAAAAGATAAAACAGTTAACAAGTATGCCGGATGAACCTGAAAACCTCGAAATACTGGATGGGTACCATTTTGGAGGCTATGCAAAAAAAGACAATGAATTAATTGAATTCATGAATCAATGTTGGTTGCGATACCGTTTACCGCTTGATTTTGTATATACCGGCAAAATGTTTTATGCTATTATGGATAGTATAAAAACAGGCAAATTCAGCCCCGGCAGCAAAATTTTATGTGTACATACTGGTGGTTTACAGGGAAATAAATCTTTACCTTTATATACTTTATTGTATTGAATTCGTTTCAGCCTTATGCGTAAATTCTGTTTTTTATTGTTTACCTGCCTTTTATTTTCAAGCGGCCGTCTGTATGCTCAGGCTATACTGCCAGATTTTACTTTAGAAAATATCAATGGTAATATCAGCGTATTATGGACCAATGAATACCCCAAACAAGTAAACGGTATCAGTGTTCAGCGCTCATACGACAGCTCAAAAAACTTTACCAGTATAGCTTCGGTTTTTAATCCTCAAAACAGCGTCAACGGATTTACCGATGTTAATCCGCCTTATAATAAAATGTATTACCGGCTTTTCATTGGTTTCGATACGGGAGTGTATATTTTAACAGAGCCCAAAAGGCCCGAAGTAAATACTACTATTGACTACACCGCCTTAATTATTGAAATTAATGCCCTGTATGAAAAAAATATTCTCCTTCACCAGGCGAAATTAAAAGCTCAAAAAGCTGCCGAACTTGCTCTTGCAGCAAAAAAACCAGCGGTAAAAAAAGTAACCAAAGCGCCCGCAACTAAAACAAAAATACCCATCGAAATTGCAGAACCCGATATACTTAATGAAGTAATTACTTATCCCAGTAAAAGAGTTTTTACAGATAAGGCTGATAATATAATAGTGAAACTGCCAAATTTTAAAAAGAACAGTTACAGTATTAAGTTTTTTAGCAACGATTATAAGCTATTGTTTGAAGTAAAGCATGTTTTTGATGATTATATCACCATTGAAAAAGTAAATTTTGTACACGCCGGCTGGTTTACATTTGAAATTTTCAGGAATGGATTACTGTTTGAGGAGAATAAACTTTATATTCCTAAAGAAGATAAAAAATCAAAATAATGCAATCAGCTGGTTAGCGTCGATTCAAATACTACTTCAAAATTTCTTTTCAGTTTTTCTTTTACTTCGGTATAATCAACCTTGCTACCCAACTCCTTTTCAATAGATGTTACTTGTTTATTTTCTATCCCACAAGGGATGATGTTGTTGAAATAACTCAAGTCGGTATTTACATTCATCGCAAAGCCATGCATGGTTATCCAACGGCTGCACCTTACGCCAATAGCGCAAATCTTCCGTTCTTTGCCGGGGATATCTTCATCAATCCAAACACCGGTTTCACCCTTGCTGCGACCGCCTTTTATACCATACTCACCAATGGTTAAAATGATTACTTCTTCCAGGTTCCGCAGGTATTTACCGATATCGGTATAATAATTTTCCAGATCTAAAATCGGGTAGCCAACAATCTGCTGCAGACCATGAAAAGTAATATCTCCTCCCCTATTGGTGTTAAAAAATGCAATATCATTTGCTGCTAATTCATCGTCGCTCATTAATACATGTTCCTTTTTGCCGCTTTTACCAAGGGTGTAAACGGGAGGATGTTCACATAGAAGGAAGTAGTTCATAGTGCTTAGTTCGGAGTTGGGAGTTGTCGAGTTCCGAATATCTGATTTAATTTTCACATTTTGCTGCAACAACGATTCCTGGTAGTCCCAAGCCGCTTTATATTCAATAATTCCGAGGTCTTTAAATATCACTTTCTGCATATCGGCTGCAATGTTTTAATTTGCAAAGATAAATGATTGAGTCAGGAGTTCTTAGTTGGGAGTCTGGAGTATAGATCAGATATTTATTAAATTAATTTTATTTAGGCATGAGTGAAGAAATAGTTGATATTGATGAAGAGCAGTCGGAGTCGGAGGAATTGTACGAAAAACTGACGATTGTTATAGACAAAGGGCAGGACGCACTGCGTATAGATAAATTTTTAATGAGTCGTATTGAAGGTGCTACACGAAATAAAATTCAGCAAGCCATTGATAATGACATGGTATTGGTGAATGAAAAATCGATAAAAAGCAATTATAAAGTAAGGCCGTTTGATAAGATTGTGGTTTTCGACAACCGGTCGCCTGAAAGCTCCGATATTATTCCTCAAAACATACCGCTCAATATTGCGTATGAAGACGATACCTTATTAATTGTAAATAAACCTGTGGGGATGGTTGTGCACCCCGGCAGCGGCAACCCTGATGGCACATTGGTTAATGGCGTGGCTTATTATTTAAAGCAACAAAATCCCGATCTGGATGAAAATGAACTCAGCCGCTTTGGCCTTGTTCATCGTATTGATAAAAACACCAGCGGATTATTGGTGATGGCCAAAACACAAAAAGCGATGAGTGATTTGGCTAAACAATTTTTTAACCATACCGTACACCGCAGGTATATTGCACTTGTTTGGGGCGATATGGAAAAAGATGAAGGCACCGTGATTGCCCATGTGGGCCGGCATCTGCGTTTTCGTAAATTATTTACGGCTTACCCCGATGGGGATCACGGCAAAGATGCCATTACGCATTATAAAGTACTGGAAAGATTTAATTATGTAACGCTGATAGAATGCAGGCTGGAAACGGGGCGTACGCATCAAATAAGGGTTCATATGCAGCTTATTGGTCACCCGCTTTTTAACGATAATTTTTATGGCGGCGACAGAATTGTAAAAGGAACCGTATTTACCAAATACAAACAATTTGTTGATAATTGTTTCGCCCTTTGCAAGCGACAGGCATTGCATGCTAAGGAACTGGGCTTCATTCATCCTGCTACATTAAAACCGGTGCATTTTGAAAGCGAACTACCAGATGATATGAAAGCCGTAGTTGAAAAATGGAAGAAATATATCGGCCACAAAGAAATGTAGGCAATAGCATTGTAGAAAGACTGAATAAAAAAAGGGAGCCGATTAAAATCGGCTCCCTTTGTAATTATTATTTTAAATCTCCGTCCTGTTCTTCTTTTCCCTTTTTATGATCACGGTATTTTTTAACACCATAAGCGGCACCTGCTGCCAGCAATACACTTAAGCCGCCATCAATAGGCACATCGGGGCCACCGCCCGGATCTTGTGCCAGTAGAAACAATGGTAAAAGATTTAAAACCGTTACCAGAACAGATGAAATTATAAGTAGCTTTTTCATTGATTTTAATTTTGTGCTTTAGTTTACAATTGTAATACCCTTGCGGATATGGCTGTTATCTGGTTTAATAATATCCATTATATAATTACCTGCTGAAATAGTTTCGCCCGGCTTAACTGTTTGTACAGCGCTTCCGCCGCTATGGTTTATGGTTTGCGTAAATACAACCTGTCCGGTAGTGCTAACAATCCTCAATTGATAAATACCTTTCTCCATATCGGTAAACTGTACACTAACTGTACGGTTTACAACAGGGTTAGGGTAAACAGTAACTGCAGGATTTCCTTTAGCTATTTTAACATTTACCAGCTGACTTAGTTTTTCTTCGCCGCCGTTGCCGATACTACGAACACGGTAAAAATTATCTCCAACAACAGGCTTAGTATCCAGCCAGTTGTAAGTAGCATCGCTGCCACTTGCACCAATTACTGATTGTGTATTTACTTTTTCAAAAGCACTGCCGTTGGTTGATTTCTCCAGTTCGTATTGCTTAATGTTTACCTGATTGCTCACTTTCCATTCAACAGCTATATTGCCAGCTTGTTGAGCAGCTTTAACACTGGTGAAGCTTACCGGTAACGGACCTGCTGCTGCAAAAATTATTCTAAAACGATCTTGATCAGCTGAAGCCGGATCGGTAGTTACACTAAAATTAATATCATTAATATTTCCGGTAAGATCAATGCCGGTAACACTACTTAAATAAGTATCCTGTAAAAAAGCGGTTACGTTTGATTGTACAAAATCAACCGTTCCAATTTGAAAACGATAGTCTTTAACAGCCAGATTGGTCATGCGTAAAAAGATGGTATCTTTTGATGCAATCATCGGGCGTTGTTCTACTATTAGTTTTTTACCCTCTCTGTAAGAGGAAATATTCTCTCCAAAATTGCCCATCTTCTCAATATCATCTGCAGTAGAAGATTGGTAAGCCGCATCATAACGAACACGGATGCCATCTGCCAATGAAGCAGTTCCTGCGTTAACCACCATCAGGTTAGCGATAATTTGTTGATCGCCGGGGGTGGCTACAATTGGATTGTATACTGTAGTTGGCGCAACCGCTTTCATGCTTTCGGTAAATACAACATTTGCATTTGCAGTACTGGCTTTTAAGAAAACCGCCTGACCTGAGTGAATGAATTGAATGGTAGGATCGTTATTAACGGTACCTGTCAACACAACCGGTGTTTGGTCGTATGTGCCACCTGCTGTTCTTACTACATTTCTGTAACCGCCAACACCGAAATTTCCGTTAAGTGAAGGATCCCAAACGTACATACTCTGATCAAGGTTGGCAGTACCTGTAAATATTGTTTCCATATCAATTGGAGATGCATAAGGATTACCTACTAATGTACGGCCAGATCCTGTAGCTGAAACAACAACTGCAGGTTGTGTGCCTATCCTTAACGCTCCTCTGGTTCTTAAAACAGTCGGAGCATTAGTAGCATTACCAGGGTTGTCGTTTCTATCTCCACGCACAAATAGCATGTAACCCTGATCATCATTAATAGTACCGGTATTGGTAGCCACTGGTGCAAGCCAACTTGGTATAATTTGGTTGTGTCTTAAAATAGAAGAACTAACACTGGTGGCATCAAAACCAACGCCAGTTGGTGCTGTAACCCAAGTACCCAAATTATTAACTGCTGCACCGCCTTCCTGCCAGCTATCAAAAATAGTTTGTGAGCTTGTAGTTGATTGAGTGCTTAGTAAACGCCATTTGCGACCAATATTACTTATGTAACGTTCTACAGTAACATCTCCGCTGATAACACTACTGGCTGAAGTAACAACCCTTGCGGTTTGGGTGGCATTACTTTTTAAAGTAAGCATGCCGCCTGTTGTTAATGTTTTAGCTGCTGCAACCGTTAATAATTCTGTTATATTAGTTTGTCTATTTAGGGTTACATTTTCGTTGATTGTCACTGATTCTGGGGCTAAAGATCCTATTGTAGGAAAAGGTGTTGTAGTCGCAGCATTAAATGTTAAATCCCCTTTCAGATCTATAGCCGCAAAAGAAGCTAATCCCGAATTAAACCCACCTGAATTTGAGGTTTTTAAATGAGCAGTACCATTTGAAACGGTTACTATTTCTCCAATTGACAAAGCACCTGTTGACCTTTTTGAAGTTGTAAATGTTCCGCCACTGGTATTAACAATATATGTATTTGGAGGATGAACTGAAGATGTTACTAGCATCCCATTTGAAATACCAGAAGCTGAAGTTGAAACAAATGTAATTGAGTTTGCTGAAAGTGAAGAAGTAAGTGACGCCGAAACAGTACTAGCTGCTCTATTAACAAAACTACCTAGGCCTGCAGTTGCAGCGGTAATTACTTTATCTTTCATATCTAAAACTCCATAATTATTTTGCTGTGGACTCGATATATTAATATTAAAATCATTTTGCAATTCCACAATAGCATCAGTTCCTACAGAGAATGATCTAAAATTTAAATCATTTCTATTAAAAAAAATTGTTTGCAAACTACCAGTGCCAATCATTAGTAAATCCGGGAAAGATGCTGAATTAGCTATTGTTCCTAACACATTAATGCTTCCTTTGACAGAAATTCTATTTGTAGAACTTGAAAAAGTTGCTGTTACGCCAGAATTAACAGTTAAATTATCAACAGCAAATGCAGGTGAAAGCGTTGCATCTACGGCCACTATTAAATTGCCAAAAACTCTATTTGGAGTTGACAATCCAGTGATACTATTAATTATAAAATTACTTCCAGATTGAAATTCCGTTACGGAAGCAGGGCCAGTAAGTACAAACGGATTGGAACCACCATAATTATGATAATCTGAACCACTTTTGAAAACAGTATTATTATTTGTTGCAATAGCTGTAGCAAGACTGAAAGCTGAACCTGAAGAAGGGTTGTGGTTAAAAACAGCTCCTGACTCAAAAGTTAAACATGCAGCTTCAGCTGCTGGAGTTAATTTATGAGTGCCAAGTTGTAAGGTTAAGGTACCAGCAACATTGCCAGTGGTTCCCGAGTTAAAAGTAATAGTAATAGCACTAATATTAGCTGTAAATCCAAAAACTACTATGGCTCCGGTCTCAATAATAAAATCATCACCGGTACTTCCAGCAATTGTAATATTTCTTGAAGCAGTATGGCCAAGAGTTACATTGGCACCGTTTATAAATTTTAATTGTGCTAAAGTTTCTGTAACAAGCGTATTAACAGTTAATGCACCTGTTACTGCACTACCTAAATCTGATCCATCAAAAATTAAAATATCTCCAGCATTAGGTACTGTTCTAGTAGTGCCGCCGCCACCTAAAGTTGTACTCCAATTCCCAGCTGCATTCCATGCCAAAGTACCAGTATTACCTCCTGCCCAATAATATGTGTCTTGCGCATTTGCGTTTATGCTCAAACAGCAAATTGCGAAAGAAATAAATAAGCTGATTTTCGTAAATTTATTTTTCATATACAATCGTTTTTATTAACAGTTAATATTAAATAAACTCTACGTGAACTTAACTTTACTGGCACTTAAAACTCATTAAAATACCAAGCATCTTGTTAGACAATATCAAATAAGTAATGGCCTTTGTTGAAATTTGTATTAAAAATACCACCGAGAACGAAACCGGCAACGTTGCCGGTATGGGGCAAAAAATGGGGTATTTT
>JBBKXU010000451.1:0-2848 GCA_037969645.1 Ferruginibacter sp.
TTACAACGCTGCGTTTATTAATTAATGGGTTAGTACTTTTTTTGTTCAATTTTTGAATATCGAACTTTGAATGTTATCTGAATTCTAACAGCATAGTTGATTCAACATTCGATATTCGATATTTTTTACAACTTCGAATCCTCTTCTTCTTTAAATAAATCAATCAAACCATTTTTAAATCCATCCATAAATGTTTTTAAAGATTTGCGAGGCTTAATTTTCACTTCATCATTCTCGTTGTCTGCATCTAAAGTTTCATCTACAGGCTGATGTTTTAAGGAACCTGGCACTTCCACTCTTCTAAACTGCTCTTCAAACTGCTTGTTCTTGTTTTCAAAATCGTTGTAGCCTTTTAATATTAAACCAATACAAGTGCTGTACATGGGTTTGGCCAGTTCTTCAATATGCCCGCCAGATAAATGCTCGTTTGGATAACCAATTCTTGCATTCAATCCCGTAACATATTCTGTCAACTGAATTAAATGCTTCAGCTGAGATCCGCCACCAGTAAGTATCACACCGCCATTCAGTAATTTTGTATCCAGTCCTACCTGCTTTAAATGATAGGTAACAAAATCCATGATCTCACTCATGCGTGCCTGAATGATGGAGGCCAAATTTTTAACTGAAATTTCTTTTGGCGCCATGCCACGCAACCCCGGTATGGTAATAAATGCATTTGCTTTTGCTTCATCACTCAATGCACTACCAAACTGAATTTTCATTTGCTCGGCCTGGGTTTTTAAAACGCCTAAACCGTTCTTTATATCGTTGGTAATATTTTCACCGCCGAATGGAATTACGGCTGTATGTTTTAAAATACCTTCATAAAAAACGGCAAGGTCGGTGGTGCCGCCACCAATATCTACAATGGCGACACCAGCTTCCAGATCCTGATCGCACATAACTGCGGCTGCAGAGGCCAGGGGTTGCAGAACCAAGTCCTTCGTAATTAATCCTGCTTTATCAACGCTTCGGTTAATATTCCGTATTGCATTTTTATCACCGGTTATGATATGAAAATTTGCGCCCACTTTTACACCGCTGTAGCCAATGGGGTTTGGTATATTCTGAAAATTATCTACAGTAAACTCCTGCGGAATAACATCAATAATTTGATCGCCAGCGGGTATATAAGTACGGTACTGATCGGCAACAAGCCTGTCAATCTCTTCCTGTCTAATCTCTTCCTCAATACTCTGCCTTACAATATCACCGCGGGTTTGCAGGCTTTTAATATGATGACCAGCGATGCCAACATAGACTTCTCCAATCTCCAGGTTGGGGTTAGAGTCGTAACAATTTTTTAAAGCCAATTCAATAGCTTTTATAGTTTGATCGATGTTCAACACCATCCCGTGTTGTACACCATTACTGTTGGCACGGCCAAAGCCAAGTATTTCCAGCTTGCCGTACTCATTTTTACGTCCGGCTATGGCAGCAATTTTTGTTGTGCCAATATCCAGACCTACGATGATGGGTTGTTCCTGATTCATAATTGTGTGTTTTGTGTTTGTGTACCCTATCCCAAAAAGGGGACAAGGATGTTTGTTTATGATTGTATTTTTAAGTATCTGTTTTTTTCATTTAGATTTATTTTACCCTTTATTATTTTCCTTTTTACGGTATTGGGATATAATCATTTTTCTTTGGCATAACCACTTTAGGTCGTTGCGTGTCTTTCTTTACCTGTACTGGTTTTTGCACAGGCGTAGCAGTCGGTTTAACCTCTTGTTTTGCTCCTGCAGGTTTTACAATAGGTGCAGCAGGCTTATTTTTACCCGGCTCCTGCGGTAACATTTCATTTGAAACAGACGATGATTCATAACTATCCTCCCGCTGAATAGATTGCTGAATCATGCTACTGTCAACTGTATTACGATCATTATCCTGTTGAATAGTTAGCAATGAGTCGCTTGCTTGTCTTTGTGCCCGTTCGGCAATTATCTTCATCATTTGCAATGCCCGTACTGAATCTGCTGAAAAATCATCAGCTCCTTTTCGTTTTGCTACAATTTGGTTTTTGTACTGCACATTAATTACGCTGTAATTATTCCAGCCCGCTTTCGCCATTACCTGTTTATAAAATATTTTCAGCTTACTTAATTTAACTTCCACGTCTGTAGCGTCACCAAAAACAATCAGCTGGTTGCCTATCTTTGGTATCATTTCAAACATGCGTTGTTCTGAAATATCTATTTGCTCAATCATAGCCATACTGAATGAGTCTTTCTGAATTGCAAGGCTGATCGTTTTTATATCCATTAGTAAAACGCTATCCGCTTTTGCCAGCACTTTTCTATCAGATGGAAAGCCGGTGAAAACAGGTAACCTTGCTGAAAACTTATCGCTCAGTGGCAGCATGGCCAACTCATTATCAATATAGAAAGTGCTGCCAGTAGTTGTAAACACCCTTGCAACAGGTTCTCTCTCGTACACTGTAACCTGCAACATCTCATTATTATCAAAGAACAGTTCAGCCGACTTTATCCATACATTTTCTTCCAGTTCCAGTTCTGTTCTCTTTAAACTAAAAGAGCCAATAGCCTTGCCCACCGGATTTGTTTTTTCAGTAGCCGTAATTGAATTCAGAATATCATTTTTATCAACAAAGAAATTATTGCTTACGCCATGTATATTAATTTCAATGCCTTTACACAAATGCGCTGTTTTGTTTTTGATTGCTGCAACTAATAAAAACATTGTAGCTCCGCCCAAAGCAACCCAAAGTGTTGCCAGCAAAATATTTTTTATACTATATCGTTTTTTTAACTCCATTTTGTTCCAACTGCAGTCGGGCTGTTATCAAGTTTACCTTTTACTAATTATATTTTTTATTGGTTCCACA
>JBBKXU010000452.1:0-2555 GCA_037969645.1 Ferruginibacter sp.
GTATTATCCAATCTTCCGTTTTCGGATTTGGCATAATATCAACCACATTAGCATAAAAAACATCATGAAAATGTAAGGCACAAAATAGATTTGGCCTACCCGTTTCTTCCGCGTAAAGCGAAGGAATTAATGAAGAAGTATTCGTAGTGAAAATTGTATCCTTTGGGCATAAGACTCCAAACTGCTTCCATACTTTTTTCTTTAATTCTAAATCTTCGGTTACAGACTCACTTACCAAATCGGCATTAGCAGCCGCAGCCTTAGCATCTGTAGTAAAAATCTGATTTTTCAAAGCTCTTTTTGCATCTTTTTCCGTAATAACTTCTTTCGCAATAAGAAATTTAATGACTTCAGCTTGAATTCGTTTTGCCTGCTCAAAAGCCTCTTCTCGTATATCATAAACAGTTACTTTATAACCGTTCAATGCGTTTGCTAGTGCAATTCGTAAACCTAAAGTACCGCTTCCTAGAATAAGTACATTTTTTATATCTTTAAGTGTTTTCATCTAATAAAAATTATTAATTCGATTGTATTTTATTGCATTCTCTGCATTTTTTCCGCAAGCTTTTACTAAGTGAATTAGCATAGCAAAACGTTTATCTTTAGTATATCCTTTTTTGTACCTCGCATAAATTTGCTGCGCAATTACACCAAGTTTAAAACAACCAAAAACATAGTAAAATAATACTTCTTCGACCTTGATATTTCTAAGCTTGGCATACATTTCAACAACCTCTTGACGTGATAAATTCCCTTCGACCCATGTCAGATTATACGATTGTAAAGCTGGATGATCTTTTGCCTCTACCCAATAAGCCAGAGAAGCTCCTAAATCCATTAAAGGGTCACCAACAGTAGCCATTTCCCAGTCTAGGACTGCTTTGATGCTTAAAGTATCAGCATCTAACACCAAATTATCATACTTATAATCATTGTGTAAAAAAGCTGTTTCACTTTTTGAAGGCATATTACTCTGCATCCATTCGGCAGCAGCATTCATTGATGTTATTTCATCAGTTTCGGCATTGAAATAGCGTTTAGTCCATCCTTCAGTTTGTCTTTGAACATAACCCTTCGGCTTTCCTAAAGTTATTAATTTTGAACCTTCCAATTCTAAATTGTGCAAGTCGACTAAATTTTCAATTGTTTGAGTTGATAGCTTTCTAAAATGGTCTGCAGTTAAATTCAATTCTTTTGGAACTTTATTCCTCAAAATAACTCCTTTCACACGTTCCATCAGATAAAAAGGTGATTCTAAAATAGCTTCGTCGTCGCAATAAGCTAAAGGTCTTGGAATTTTTGAATATACCGGTTCTAGCAAGCTCAATACTTTAAATTCTCTGCTCATATCATGTGCAGACTTTATATTGGCACCCAATGGCGGCTTGCGTAAGACATATTCTTTTGAGCCTGATGATATCAAATAGGTAAGATTTGAAAAACCTCCAGGAAATTGTTTGATGGACATTTTATCTATAATATCAGGGACATTATTTTTGAGATAAGAACTTAATTTTTGAATATCTAGTTCTTCTCCTTTTCGGATTTCAGTTGCTTTGTCAATTGGTTCATTCATTTGGTTAATCAATTAGTCATTTCGAAAGAGACTTGATGTTAATCAAGACGACGAGAAATCTAAGACAATATTCTTGTTTTGAGATTCCTCGTCGCTACTTTTCCTCAAAGTAGCGACGAGGAATGACAATCAAAATTATCTTTTTGCGTTTAGTCCGTAATCTTTTAAAATCTGTCGCGCCAAAGCTGATTTATGTACTTCATCAGGTCCGTCATAAATTCTTGAGCCACGTTCATGTCTATAATAAAATGACAATACTGTGTCGTCAGTAATCCCTAAAGCTCCATGCACCTGAATTGCTCTATCCAGTACTTTCATAAGAACATTTGCTACATAAAATTTGATTGTAGATATTTCTAAACGTGCTGCTTTGGCTCCAACATCATCAATTTTTTGCGCAGTATGCAAAACCATAAATCGAGAAGCATTTATTTCTGCTCTACTTTCTGCAATCCAATTCTGGATTGTTTGTTTGTCTCCTAATTTAGTATCTCCACCTAAACTTCTTGTTGCTGCTCTTTGACACATTAAATCAAATGCTTTTTCGCAAATACCAATCCATCGCATACAATGATGAATTCTCCCGGGACCCAAACGTTGTTGTGCTAATAAAAATCCTTCACCTTCATTTCCTATCAAATTTTTAATCGGCACTCTACAATCTTTATATTCAATTTCAGCATGACTAAAATAGGTGTCGTTCGTTTCACCCATAATTGAAATATTTCTCTTTAAATGAAAACCTTTAGTATCATTAGGAACAATGATCATGCTTGCTTGCTGATATCTATTTTTAGCTTCTGGGTTAGTATTAGCCATTACAATGGCAAAGGAAGCACCTTCAGCTGCTGTTGTAAACCATTTTGTTCCATTAATCACATATTCATCTCCTTCTCTTACCGCCGTAGTTCCCATATTTACTGGATTTGATCCTGCAAAATCTGGTTCGGTCATTGAAAAACAGCTACGTATCTCACCT
>JBBKXU010000453.1:0-3062 GCA_037969645.1 Ferruginibacter sp.
GATGAAGTACAGGACCAATTAAGAGCAATGGGTTATGATGTAAGAGAAAGAGGCGCTATTGGCAGAACGGAATTGATTCAGATAAGAAATTCTTCAACAAAGAACAGAACGATAACCGCAGTTGGAGACAAAAGAGGTGATGACGATGCAAGAGGATATCAGCCTTAAACAAAAACTAAATTATTCAGCATGTCTATCAGTAACACATTTCTTCAATCTGCCTTCAAACGCCTCAGCTACTACAAAGAACTCGGCGAAAAAACCTTTAAACAACTCAGCGATGAAGATTTTCATTTTCAACCCAACGAAGAAAGTAACAGCATTGCTATCATCATCCAACACATGGGGGGCAATATGCTCAGCCGCTGGACAGATTTTTTAACCGCCGACGGCGAAAAAGAATGGCGCAACCGGGATGTGGAATTTGAAGAACAGAATTTAACTAAAGAACAACTGATAGCTTTTTGGCAAAAAGGATGGGATTGTTGCCTGGGTAGCTTCAATTCGCTCACAGAAGAAGATCTGCTCAAAACCATCTTTATCCGTAGCGAGCCTTTAATGGCAATCGACGCAATTAACCGGCAAATGACACATTATCCTTATCATGTGGGACAGATTATTTTTCTGGCTAAGATTATCAAAAACAAGCAATGGCAAAATCTCTCCATTTCAAAAGGACATTCCGAGCAGTTTAACCGGCAAATGAACACAAAAGGTTGATGTTGTTAAATTTTGTACCTGTAAATAAAATTTAAAGTTTGGTACCGAATTTGCCTTTACAGGGCCGAATAGCTATTTTTACAACTAATAATTAGCCCTGCAAAGACTCTTAAACATATCAAAATGGATTTTACTCACCATACTCTTCTGGGTGGTGCTGGCTGTTTTATTTATATATGTGCTCCCAGTTAACAAATGGCTGTTTGCAATTTCCCTACTCGGCTGGGCCATCTTATGGGGTATTTTGTTTAAAAGGGCGATGCATAAAACATCGTTTTTTTTAGTTTTAATATTACTGCTCTTGTCTGTATGGGGACTTATTCATCTTGAGCCTGTACAAAACTGGTTGGTTACACAAGTATCCGCAAAACTCTCCAAAGAATTAAAAACAAAGGTAGAAGTTAAACATGTTGACTTCGGCCTGTTTAACAAAATGCTGGTTGAAGGCGTTTTGGTTGAAGACCTGCACAAAGACACACTCCTGTACGCAGGTACTGTTAAAGTAAACATTACCGATTGGTTTTTCTTTAAAGATAAACCGGTGCTAAAATATGTTGGCCTCTCCGATGCCGTTATTAACATGAGCCGCACCGACTCGGTTTGGAATTACCAGTTTTTGGTAGATTATTTTTCGGCACCCAAATCAAAAACAGAAAGCAAAACTTCAATGCAGATTGATTTGAAAACGCTTGAACTTAATAATATTATCTTCAATAAAATTGATAAATGGATAGGACAGGATCTTACAGGTTCGGTAAAAAAACTCTACCTCACTACAGATGATTTCGACTTCGCAAAAAAGCTGGTAGCCATAAAGCAAATTGATCTTGATAGTCCTGTTTTTTCTATTAGCGATTACACCGGCAATAAACCTTATGATGCTCCCATAGCCAAAACTACTCCTGTCATTTCCGATTCGGGGCAATTAAAATGGAATGAAGCCGGCTGGACCATGAGCGTAGCAAAAATTTCGATAAAAAACGGCACATTTATTAACGAGAGAGAAACGGACCGGGGACCTTATACCGACCGTTTTGACGGGCAGCATTTTATGTTTTCAAACATT
This sequence comes from Ferruginibacter sp., assembly GCA_037969645.1. Lineage (GTDB taxonomy): Bacteria > Bacteroidota > Bacteroidia > Chitinophagales > Chitinophagaceae > Ferruginibacter. The sequence continues at coordinate 1,787 of JBBKXU010000453.1, forward strand.
AATGGCGAGCTTGGCAATGTACTTTTTGCAAAAGATACCATCACTTCAAAAGTTAAACTAACGGCAAAAGAAAAAAGCGGATTTGAAGTAAAGCAATTACTTGCTATCATGAAAGTAACGCCGGACATGATGGAGTTTTCTGATTTAGATATTACAACCGACAAAAGCAGAATTGGCAATTACTATGCTATGCATTATAAAAATTTTAATGCAGATATGTCCGATTTTATGCACAGCATTAAGTTAGCCGGGAGGTTCGATAAAAGTACTATACACAGTGACGATATCGCTTTTTTTGCACCCGAACTAAAATCCTGGAAACGTATTATATATTTCGACGGCGATGCCGAAGGAAGTATTGATGACCTTAGAGCTACCAACTTTAAACTAAAAAGTGACAACACAACCATTGATGGCAATATTTCTTTAACTGGCCTGCCAGATATCTACAACACATTTATAGATTTCAAATCGAACGATTTACAAACCAATTATAGAGACTTAGTAAAATTAGTGCCCTCTATAAAATCGTTGGGGGCAAAAACATTAAGCACGCTGGGTAATATACGATTCAAAGGAAATTTTACAGGTTTCATTCAGGATTTTGTTGCTTATGGAAATATAAACAGCGGTATTGGCAATTTAAATGCCGATATAAATATGAAATTACCAACCGGTAAAACACCAAGCTATTCGGGTAAAATTTCTTCTGCCGGACTGGCGCTGGGCCGTCTCCTTAATAATAACAAGTTAGGCACTGTTGCGCTTGATGGAAAAGTAAAAGGCAGCGGATTCAACATGAAAACATTAAATGCCGACTTCGATGGTAAAGTACACCGCCTTCAATTTTCAGGATATACTTACCAGAATATGGTGGTAAACGGAACCTTTGCCAAACACTTGTTCACCGGTCATTTGGATATGGATGACCCCAATTTGAAAATTAATAATCTGAATGGTTCGGTAAGCCTGTTGGGCGATACCACTAAATTTAATTTTGATGCCGATCTGCAATTGGCAAATCTTAAAGAACTGCATTTTACTAAAGACAATTTTTCGCTGGCAGGTAATTTAAATTTTAATTTTGTAGGCAACGATATTGATAATTTTTTGGGTACCGCAAAAATGTTCAATGCTACTTTACTGCACGATACTACCAGATTGTCTTTTGATTACCTGAACCTGCAGTCGTTTATAGAAGGCGAAAACAAAGTACTTTCCGTGCAGTCGAACGAGATGGAAGGCAACCTAACTGGCCGTTTTAAAATTTTAGAAC
>JBBKXU010000454.1:0-11103 GCA_037969645.1 Ferruginibacter sp.
CTGTTGATTCTTAAAACCGGTTGCTGTTATTCGTGTATTATGAGAAATCATAAATCCTGTGTGCAGGTGCCATGAATAAATGGTTGATAGTATTCTTTAGTTTTTCGGTCCATGAATTATTGTCAAAAAATTTATTTTCAAAAACTTCGGCCTGCATTATTTTCATTTTTACTAATACAAGTTTTCCATAACTTTCTTTTGTATGATTACACATGGAAAAAAATCCGTCGTCATCTTTCACAAGGCTTGCATTTCCACTAAGTTGAATACGGCAGCCTGTATCTTTTTGATAATAGCTCAGCTGCGCATAAAATAAACTGTCAATATTTTTAAGATGGTTTCCATTACATGATGTGAAAAACCAGACCGTTCCGTCATTTTCTACTTTGAATGTTTGTATTATATTATCAGGTAACTGTAATCCGGGATTCAGTTCAGACTTGAAAAGTGCAAACTTGATATCGCTAATCTTTTCTTTTATAAAATCAAGATTTCTATTCCGGGTTTCAAATTGCATAGTGGGTAATTTTAATAAAGTGTTACATAATAGAAATCAAATATTAAGCCACAACAGTTTCGTTTTCACGCATTCATTTTTTGTGAAATTTATTGCGTACCCTATTTACTAAGCTATGTTAAGCGTAAACTGTTTCTTCTTCTGGTCATTAAAATGTGTGAATCATGCAACTTCTTTCTAAAGTTGTATAACATTTACCTTTTTTAATTTATTGACCTTTGGGTGTTAGGTGTTTTTTTGGGAAAAATGCTGATTCATTTTCAAAACTGACTAAAGAAATTAAAATAAAAAAGTTGTTTGAATTGATATTTTAGTCACGTTAATTGAACAGCTGATAATGCACCAGAGTAAGGATTCGTTATTTTTTTAACAAAACGAAAAAATTAAAATATATGTCTGAAAAAACAAGCCCGTTAAAGAAAGGAGAGGAAGTGTCACAAAGCCCTGATTCGCATATTGACCAGGACTTTCCTGGCTTTCCACATCCTCCTTCAGATTTGAAAAGCATTACACCAAAAACAGCAACTGAAAAGAAATTGGCTGGTGCTGATAAGAAGAAATCGAAAAAAGTATATGGTAAATAGCTGCTCCTGTTTCACTACACCTAGTGAAACAGGAGTAGTGAAACCACAGGCAATATTGGTACAATAATTTCTTATTTACCATACTGAGTTAAACTGAAAAAGTTTCGTAATGCTTTTTTGGGTTAAATTATTTCCAGACCATGTTTAAAAATGTCTTATAAAAAGATAATAAAAAAGACGGGTAAGATACTATTGTACATACTTGGCAGTGTGTTCATATTGTTGTGCCTTTTTTTAATATTTATAAACATGCCTGCTGGAAAACGGATGGTGAAGAACAAGGTTCAATCTTACCTGCAGGATAAATTAAAGACTAAGGTTAGTATTGGTTCTGTTGATTACAGTTTGCCGAAATTGGTTGAATTGAATAGTGTTTTTGTAGAAGATCAAAGAAAAGACAGCATGTTTTTTGGCGAAAAAATTTCGGTAAAAATCAGTATGTTTAAATTGATCTGGGGAAATATTGATGTGCAGCAACTGTCATTAAAAAATATTTATTTGAATGTGGTAAAAGGCGAAAAGGATAGTGTATTTAATTACCAGTTTATTATAGATGCTTTCAGCAGCAGCAGCCAAACTACAGTGATTGCTAAAGACACTACACCGCTTAAAATAAATCTAGATCGCCTGTTGCTTGATCGGGTGTCGTTAAAATTTGTAGATAAAAATGGTGGCAACGATTATTATGCCAGTATAAACAGCCTTGATGCTACTTTAAATAGATTTCAACCCGACAGGGTTGATTTTGGTATAAAGGATTTTATGGCTTCGGGTGTAACTTTTACGGCAACTACATACAAGGAAAAAATAAAAGAGCCTTACCTGCCCGTGCCCGATGATAAAAAAGAGCAGCAGGGTTATGGTTTAAACATAACGGCTTCAAATTTTAATATCCGGGATGTGAATGTGGTAATTGATAACAAAGTGTCGGGTATGTACTATGCCAATAAAGTAATACACCTTGGTTTAGGAAAAGTCGCCTTTAATCTTTCAGAATCTGTTGCAACTGCCGATGAATTGTTGCTCGACAGTTCCGTTATTCAATATACAAATCCAAAGAAAAAAAATGTTGAAACATCTGTTAAAGCCTACACGGCACCTGCTAACCCGTGGTTGATAAAAGCAAAAAAGATTACGCTTACAAATAACCAGGTAAGGTTTGATGATAATAATAAGGCAGCAGCTGATGGGTTTGATTTTAGCCATTTTCATGTAACAGGGCTTACAACTGATATTTCGGATATTACTTATTCTGAAGACAAAACAGAAGCTTTGGTAAAGCAACTTACTTTTAAAGATACCAGCGGTTTTAAGCTGGATACCACACATGTGCAGTTCTTAATGACCGACTCCATTTTATCTGCAAAAAATCTGTATGTAAAAACACCCGAAAGTTTATTGCAAAATTTCTTCGAACTTAAATTTGACAGCGTTGGAGGCATCACAAAATATCCACGCAACAGTTTAATATCGGCGATGCTTAAAAATTCAACCATTGCCTTTAACGATTTGTACATGTTGGTGCCCAAACTAAAAACTGCCTTCCCTCCAGAACAGTTTGCCAACAACAAAGTTTTTTTTAACACAGAGTTAAGGGGCAATCTGGCGCAGATATATATGCCTTACCTGCAGCTTGTAGGTTTTTCTGGCACCAGTTTAAGGGCACATGGCAGTTTGTATAACCTTACCAACGTCAATAAATTTTATTACGATCTGTACATAGAGCAAAGTAGTTTCAGGAAATCGGATATTTTAAAGTTTGTGCCAAAAGAAAATCAGGAATCGCTGGTTAACCTGCCGGATATCATTAATCTTAGAGGCCGCATAACGGGCAATACTAAAAATCTGAATTCTGATATCATAGCCAGCGGAAAGGGAATGGCATTTAACGGAAAGTTTAATTTAAAAAATCTTTCCGACTCAAAAAATCTTCAGTACGATTTTACCTTGAGAGAAAGCAGTTTCGATAAAGAATTCATTTTGGGGATCATTCCACCAGGAACCTTGCCCCCCGAAATTAATCTCCCCGAAAAAAATTATGTAAGAGGAACTTTAAAAGGAACACTGGATGATTTGATAGCTGATTTGCAATTGGGAGGTAGCTACGGACTTATTACCGTAAAAGGGTTTATAAAAAACACTAGGGATAAAGAAAATGCCATCTACGATTTATTTGTAACAACCAACAATTACGAAATTGGCAAACTAATAAGTCAGGATAGTATTTTAGGAAAAGTTACAGGCTCATTTACTTTAAAAGGAAGAGGCTTTAATTACAAAACAATGCAGTCGGATATTACTGCTTCGGTAAAACAATTACAATACAAAAAATACAATTATCAAAATGCAAAAATTACCGCCAATTTAAATAGCGGCTTAATAAAAAGCAAAGGGTTAATTAATGATGAAAACCTTAAGCTGCAGTATGATATCAATGCAAATGTACAAGGCGAATACCCGTCGGTTAATGGCTTTGTAAGGATTGATACCGCCCGGCTTAAACAACTTAACCTGTATGCAGATACACTGAATTTTTCTTTAACAGCTAATATTAAAGCTGATAATTTAAAGCCACGAAACCTGGATATAAGTACCATTATTGATTCGGTACAAATGCAGATTGGCCAGGGTTTTTATACGCTTGACAGTGTTTCATTAATTGCTACATCTGCAGGTGGAAGAGACGGTATTAATTTTTATACACCCTTTGCAAACGTAAATGCTTCCGGGGCTTTTGATTATGATAAAATTGGAGATGTAGTTGTACAGTATGTGAATCATTATTACAAAATATCCGACTCTGCAACCGTTCAAAATATTCCCGATCAGCAAGTTGTATTTAACGGTGCTATAAAAAAGCATCCGTTGGTTACAGGTGTGGTTCCCGGCTTGAAAAGTTTTGATGACATTAAGTTTAATGGCAGTTTTGCATCAGCTGATGCCGACAGTGCTTTAAGCGTCAACTTGTCTGTGCCTTATCTTGCCTATCGGGATAAAACAATCAGAAATGGTCTTGTTAACATTGCCTCAAAAAATGAACGCCTTAATTATGATGTGAGTTTCGATACGCTGAACATGGCTTCTAATATTTTTAATGCTACCCGCTTGAATGGAAGTGCAGCAAACGACAGTGTACTTATTAATTTCCTCACACAGGATAATAAAGCCAAGGACTGGTTTGGATTAAAGGCTTCCTTCTTTGCAAAAAATAATAATTATACTTTCCGACTTGCGGATAGTTTATTGTTGAATTACGAAAGGTGGAAAGTGGATGCTGATAATTATATCAGTTATACGCCGCAGGGATTAATCATCCACAATTTTTTAATTTCCAGCGATACGTCTAAAATTTCAATCAACAGCCAGCAGGAAATTGCAAACAGCCCCATTGATATTAATATTGATAATTTTAACCTGCGTACTATCAGTTCAATTCTAAATAACGATACCGTTTTTGTTTCGGGTATCATGGATGCAAAAATGGAGGTGAATGATCTCAATAAAAAATTACCGGCTTTTACGGGTAACCTCATTGTCAGCGACCTTACTTTCATGCAACAGGCTTTGGGCACATTAACCGCATCAGCTTCAAAAGAATCTGAAAATAATATTACCGCATCACTTGCATTAAACGGCAATGGGAATGATCTTGATGCAAAGGGAAATTATTATTTGAACAACGAACTGAACGAGTTTGATGCAACGGCAGATATTCGAAGGCTGAACATAACCACCATTCAGGGTTTTACGGCAGGGGAAATAAAAAACGCAACAGGTAATATTCATGGCTATTTTACAGTGAATGGAAAATTTGCCGATCCCCGATGGAAAGGACAATTGGTTTTTGATACCACCAAGTTTACGCTAACACAATTGGGTACGGCATTTAAAGTAGATAACCAAACAATTGTGTTTGATTACCCCGCAGTGAAGTTTAATAATTTCACCATCCACGATTCGCTTAATAATCCTTTAAAAATTGATGGTACTGTTGCTGTTAATGAAAAGAAAAGCTATGATATAAACCTGGCGGTAAATGCAAAGGATTTTATTGCATTGAATGCGCCCAAAAAAACAAACAGCGAAATTTATGGTGTAGCAGTTGTTGATGTGAATGTAAAAATTACCGGTAATTCAGTTGCGCCAAATATACAAGGGGATATTGCAGTAAAAGATAAAAGTAATATCACTATCATTATACCCGAAAGAAGCTACGGGAAAGATGAAGGCAAAACAATCGTACGCTTCATCGACCGTGATACCTTTGATATTAATCCACCAGTGATGGATTTTGTTGAGGAGAATGTATCGAAGCCCGGCTTTGCAGAGTTCCTGAATTATAACCTGAATATAGAAGTGCAGAAAAAAGCGGCTTTAACCATTGTTATTGATCCGGTTACAGGCGATGAAATAAATGTAAAAGGTGCTGCCAATCTCAATGCTGGTGTTGATCCCGGCGGGCATATAGTGCTCTCGGGCAATTATGAACTTACCAGCGGCCACTATCTTTTTAATTATCAGTTTCTGCAACGCAAATTTGTGCTGGAGGAAGGTAGCACCATTATGTTTGCCGGAGAACCAACCAATGCCCGCATGGATATTACTGCTGCACACAAAGTAAATACCAATTCCAGAGATCTGCTCGGTAACGAGGTAGGAAGTGTAGACCCGATACTTGCAAATGCCTTTAATCAAAAAATTCCTTTTAAGGTAAAGCTGTACCTAACCGGTGTGCTTAGCAAACCAACCATTAAGTTTGATATACAGTTGCCTGATGATAACACGGTTATCAACAGCGACCTTAGAACAACCATTGAAAATAAACTGGCGCAAATAAGAGGCGATGAATCGGCAACCAATAAACAGGTTTTCTCTTTGTTGCTTTTGGGAAGATTTGTAGGCGAGCAAAGCAGTGATTTCTTTAAAGGCAATGGCAATGATTTTAATGATCTTGCCAGGCAGAGTGTAAGCCGGTTTTTATCATCGGCTTTAAACGAAATTGCCGGTAACCTGATAAAGGGCGTTAATATTGATCTTAACCTCAACAGTTACCGTGATTACAACAACGGCGGCAACGCCCAACGAACAGATTTGAATGTTGCCTTAAGCAAAAACTTTTTAAACGACAGGCTTACCATTAGTCTGGGTAAAAATTTTGATGTACAGGGTAAGGCCACTGCGGCGCAATCCAACAGTGGCTTTATTCCAGATGTAACTATTGGGTATAAACTCACAAAAGATGGCAGGTATTTATTAAAGGCTTATCGTAAAAATCAATTTGAAGTAGTGCTGGATGGATATGTGGTGGAAACAGGCGTAGGGTTTGTAGTAACACTAGACTACGATAAGTTTAACGAACTATTCAGAAGGAATAAGAAAAAATAGTATTTAAAGGAACAGATGAAAACCAATTATTTTATAGGATTATTTATTGTGTTGCTCACCGCATCATCGTGTAGTGTACGCCGTTTTTTGCCTGCCGGCGAAAAATTATATAAAGGCGCTACGGTTAAAGTAGAAAAAAATCCAGAAGAGAAGGCATCCACCAAACAATTAAGAAATGAATTGAAAAAAGCTGTTAGTCCCCGAAAAAATAAATTTTTATTAGGCCAGCCGTATAAAGTATGGTGGTGGTATGTATTAGGCGAACCCGATCCTGATAAAACTGAAAAAGGCCTGCGGTCATTTTTAAGAAAGCGTTTGGCAGAAGCGCCGGTGCTAAGCAGCAGGATCAATGCAACGGTAACCGCCGAAAACATACAGGCCTACATGGAAAATATCGGCTACTTTCATTCAACAGTACAGGGCGATACGGTAAACAGCGGCTATTTTACAAAAGCAATATACACGGCAAAGGTGGAGCCGCAGTATCACATAAAATCAGTAACCTGGGTAAGTGATAGCTCCGATTTGTTGAAACTGCTGGAGGAGCGTCAGCAAAGCAAGGGCATTTTAAAATCAGGTAATTCGTATCGCTTAAGCGATATCAGCGCCGAAAGAGACCAACTCGATCTTTACCTGAAAACAAAAGGCTATTATTATTTTAATCCCGATTACCTGATGGCCTACGCCGACAGTACGGTTGGTAACAGGCAGGTAGAATTTTACATGAATGTAAAGAAAACTACGCCTGAGCAGGCGAAATATCCATACACAATAAACAAGATCATTGTGTTTCCCAATTATTCGCTGGCATCTGCTCAACCCGATACAAGCATTGTTGGTGCTGTTAAATATGATGGCTTGCTGATAAAAGATTCTGTAAACAGGTTTAAGCCAAAACTTTTTGCTAAAACAATAACCTACAGGCCCGGCAAGCTTTACAGCAGCCGTTCGCAAAATGCAACACTCAACCGGTTAATAAGCCTGGGCACATTTAAATTTGTAAAAAACCGTTTTGAGGCTATACAGGATTCGGGTGAGTTGCACCGCATGAACGCATATTACTATCTTACCCCAACTAAAATGAAATCATTGCAGGGCGAACTGGATATTTTTACTAAAGAAAATAATTCTGTGGGTGGCCAGCTAAGTGTTAACTGGAAGCACAGGAATCTTTTTGGAGCGGCAGAATTGCTGACTGTAAAAGCATACACAGGCGCAGAGTTATCAATTGCTGATTCTTTAAAAAACAATAACAACTTCAGGCTGGGTGGCGAAGTGAGTATTAAGTTTCCACGCTATGCTTTTCCATTTTTAAAAATAAAGGAAGATAATTTTTACCCCGCCAACACCAATGTTTTACTAGGATATGAACTGTACCGCAAACAGTTGTTTTATACCAAGAATTTATTTCGGCTGCAATACGATTTTACCTGGAAGCAAAGCAGGAACAACGAATTTACCCTGGCACCCGTGGCTTTAAGTTATTTAAATGCCAGTAACGTAACGGATACTTTTTATAAACAGGCGGCTTCCAATCCTGCACTTTTAATAAGTGTGTATTCCGAAGCAATTTTGGGCAGCTATTTTTCTTATACCTACAACAATGCTTATGGGCGGCGAAAAAATAAATGGTTTTTTAATGCCAGTCTCGATCTGTCGGGTAATCTTGCGGGCATAATAACCGGTGCAAAATCCTATCGGCAAAAAACAGTATTTAACACACCCTTTGCGCAGTATGTAAAAACAGATTTTGATCTGCATTACACCCGGGATCTGGGTAATAAACTGGATTGGGCAAACCGGCTCTTTGTAGGCATAGGCTTGCCTTATAGTAATTCTGCACTGCTTCCATTTGCCAAACAATATATTATCGGCGGGTCGAGTTCTATTCGGGGTTTCAGGGTACGTAACCTAGGGCCGGGTACTTACAGGCCAACAGCCGAAGACCAACGTTTTTTCCAGATCATCGGTGGTGATTATAAATTCCTGGTAAATTCTGAACTGCGGATACCGATAACATCTGCCATCAGCACGGCTGTTTTTGTTGATGCAGGTAATATCTGGACAAAAGATACTTTGCTTTTTGGGCCTGCGGGCCAATTGAGTAAAAACTGGTTTAAAGAACTTGCTGTGGCATCGGGTATTGGTTTACGGTACGATGCCAGTGTTTTAGTGATACGGGTTGATCTTGGCATACCATTACGCAAGCCTTATTTGCCTGATGGACAAAGATGGGTATTGAACCAGGTTGATTTTGGAAGTGGTTCCTGGAGAAGAGAAAATCTCATTTTAAATATAGCATTAGGCTTACCATTTTAAAAATACAGGGCAAAAATATTTTGAAAAAATCTATAATAATAATATTGATAATTGTGGCCTTTAGTGCTATTGGAGGATGGTTCTATTGGCAGCAATACAAAAAGGGAATCATTAAAAATGCAATTGAGAATGCAGTAAATAAAGGAACCGATAGTTTATATTTTATTCACTATGATAGTTCTTCCATTGATGAGGTAAATGGTAATGCATCGTTCTATAATGTGACCTTACAATCAGATTCTTTGCAAAAACAATTGCTGTTGTTTGATACCACCTCATCGGCAACGGTTTACAATATACATATTGACGAAGTAACCATTCTTGGGGCGAATATTCCCGGAATCATCAATAACACATCGGTGGAGGCAAGGTCCATCCTGATCAAACACCCGGTTGTATTCATTATCCGTTCAGGAAAAAATAAAAAAAAACTGATCAACGGCAGCGACAGCCTGCTTATTTATGAAAAACTGCTGGGCAGGTTTAACAGCATTAATGCCAGTGAAATAAAAATAAAAGACGGTAATTTATTTTTTGCCGATAAAACAGGTAAACCGCATACCGCGTTGAAAAATATTTCTGTTACATTAAAAAACTTCAGGATCGACAGTACAAAAAATTATCAAAACATCATCAGTTATTTTGTAAAAGATGTGGTTGCAAAAGTAGCTGAGGTTTACATAAAAGGGGATAATAACCAGGCGGTATTTACCGATATTGAATACGATGCACCGGAAAAATTATTGCGAATTAAAAAATTTCAACAAAAAAATAAAGACCAGCAACTTGTATTTGATGTCAACAGCACATCCATTTATAATATTTCAACCGATTCTTTTATTCTTAAACAGCAGATAAGGGCTGAAGAGCTGATAAGCGATGGCGGCATGCTTAGTTTTTATCGGAAACCCGCAAAAGATTCAGCTAAAAACGAGATAGAAATTGATAACAACTATTTTGATGAAGCCGTGTTAAACAAAGTCAACATCGGCACTACGAAAATACTAATCTATAATAACGCAAAACCAGAAGAACCCCCGTTAATAATTTCAAATGTAAAATTTAAAGCCTGGGATATTCAGAAATTACATTCGGGTACAAATATCAAAAATCTGGTCAGCAGTAGTAACTGGACGCTGTCTGCCGATGGATTTTCGTTTATGACAGCAAATAAACGTTACAAAATGATTGTTGGCGCTTTTGATATCAACAATGCCAATTCATCCATGCATATAAAGAATTTTACGGTTAAGCCACAGTTTACAGAAGTCGCATTCAGTAAAAGTCTTACTTATCAGGAAGACCTGTATAACATGGAGTTTAAAAATATAGCATTGGCTGGCGTTAATATTAAATCGTTAATAACACAAAACAAGCTGGTAGTAGAAAAAGCAACGCTTCAACCCGAATTGGGTATTTATGTGGACAGGACAGTTACAGCCAATCCGACCAGTAAAGTTGGAAAATATCCGCACCAGCTTCTGCAAAAGCTTAAATTTCCGGTATGTATTAATACAATGATCATCAAAAACGGGCATGTAGCTTATAAAGAACGTAATCCCGAATCTGGTCAAATTGGTACTGTTTTTTTTAAAAATATTAACGGAACGATAAATAATATAAGCAATATAAAAGAGCAGATCAGTAAAAACAGCATGCTGGTACTCAACGCCAGGGCTTCTTTTATGGGCGTGTGCGATTTGCAAACAACCTGGAAGCTGCCGCTAAATACAACTAATGGTTCTTTTCATGTCTCAGGTGTTGGAGCTCGTTTTAATGCAACAGCATTGAACACTATTACAGAACCATTGGGATTAGTTTCAATCACCGATGGCCGTATCAATAAAGTAACATTTGATATTTCCGGAACAGATTTGATGACGAGGGGCACTTCAACACTTTTATATGATAATTTAAAAATTGAAGTTTTAAAACAAGATTCCGCAGATACTAAGAAAAAAATATTGAAAAGTTTTATTGCTAATTTGATGATGAAGGATGCGAATCCTCAAAATGGCGTAACAAGAATAAATGACGCCGGCCTGCAAAGAGATATGACCAAATCCTTTTTTTTCCTGGTTTGGAAGAGCATTTTTGCTGCCGCTAAGAAAACGGTTAACGGTAAAAATGCAGAATGACCAGAAAGTTGAACTTATTAAACGAGGTTATTATTGCTTTGAATCGGAGCTTTTAATAATATAAAGTCGCATGTTAATTAATTTAAACAAATTACTTTCTCACGGGGTAAAATTGTAAATTTAAAGATTAAACTATTGGCCTTTGAACGGGTCTTAGAAC
>JBBKXU010000455.1:0-5364 GCA_037969645.1 Ferruginibacter sp.
TAAGTCTGTTATGTCTTTCCGGTGTCATTGAAATTGAGGTTGTTAGGTTGTAATAACCGACAAATTAAGTATATTTATAATTGATGAAACCAAAGATACATTTTGAAACACAAAGACACTACGACACGAAGTCACAAAGAATACAATTTTTTCTATGAAACCTTCTTCCTCCGTGCCTCTGTGCCTTCGTGTCTTAGTGGTTCAACCCTTTTAAAAAAATCTCAAAAGAAATTTATATTATGAAATACTCTCCCGTTCAGAATTATATTAATGGAAAATTTGTAGAAGCTATCTCCTCAAAAACATTAGAAGTCATTTCTCCGATAGATGGAAATCTTCTCTCTACAGTACCCATGTCAACTTCTGCTGATTTGGATAATGCCGTTCAGGCAGCGAAAACAGCATTTGCAACCTGGAGCAGAACGCCTATTAAAGAAAGAGTGCAGGTTTTCTTTCGCTATAAAACATTATTAGAAAAAAATCTGAAAGAACTTGCTGAACTGGTAATGGAAGAGAATGGAAAAACCTATGGCGAAGCAGTAGCAGAGGTTGAAAAAAGCATTGAACTGACAGAATTTGCCACTTCCCTTCCACAACTAGTAACAGGAGAAATATTAGAAGTAAGCAAAGGAGTTGAATGCAGAACAGAGCATGTGCCGTTGGGTGTCGTAGCTTCCATTGTTCCTTTTAATTTTCCCAGCATGGTTCCCAACTGGACGTTACCAAATGCAATCGCATTGGGAAATTGCATGATCATGAAACCATCGGAAAAAGTCCCTTTGAGTTGTGGCCGGCTGGCCGAATTATTAAAAGAAGCAGGATTGCCTGATGGTGTTTTCAATATCGTTCATGGGGATGTTGAAATTGTAGAAGCTATTTGTGACCATCCGGGTATTGAAGCCGTTTCATTTGTTGGATCAACTAAAGTCGCCAAAATAGTTTATCAGAGAGCAACATCAAATTATAAAAGAGCATTAGCACTCGGGGGAGCAAAAAATCATTTAATGGTATTGCCTGATGCCATTCCCGGAATGACGGCACAGAATGTGGCCGCAAGTATGAGCGGTTGTGCCGGACAACGTTGCATGGCAGCATCTGCAATGATTGGCGTTGGGAATGTTGACAGCATTGTTGATAAGATATGCGAAGAAGCAAGAAAGATTATTCCAGGAGAAAATCTTGGTGCAGTCATCAACAAAGAATCCCAGGAAAGAATTGAAAGATATATTGGCGAAGCCGAAAGAGATGGTGCAAAAATTCTTGTTGATGGTCGCAATACAAAAGTGAAAGGAAAAGAAAACGGGACTTATGTTGGCCCTACAGTAATTGATTATGTAACACCCGAAATGAGTGTAGCAACAGAAGAAATATTCGGACCAGTAATTTCTATTATGCGAACTAATACAGTTGATGAAGCATTAGCCATTGAAAATGCAAATCCTTATGGCAATGCTGCATCCGTATTTACACAAAACGGCGGCATGGCCCGTTACATCATTGAAAGATCCAGTGCCGGTATGATCGGTGTAAATGTTGGTGTTCCTGTACCAAGAGAGCCTTTCTCTTTTGGTGGCTGGAATGAAAGTAAGTTTGGTGTAGGTGATATAACAGGAAAAAGCTCTATTGAATTCTGGACGAAGTTGAAAAAGAGTACAACGAAATGGAATGCGGAAGCGGGAGTAAATTGGATGAGTTAACCCCTGTCCTCCTAAAGGGGAGACTTTGGTCAATGACTCATTTGAGTAGTAAAGGTGTTGAAAGCAAATAGTGTTCCTTTTCTGAACTCCCCTCCTTGGAGGGGCGAATTGAGGATATTATTTTCTTTGGGAATACGGGGTGGGTTTTGAACCAAACTACATTTTTTTATGGCATCGTCTGTTGCGACTGCCGGCAGGCGCAACAGACGATGCTAGTAGCACATAAGCCGGGCAAATAACCTTCTTTCACCAATTTATTCAACGAAACTTTAGTGGGGTTGAAAGCTTCGGAGGAGAAAAAAAATAATTTATGAATACAAAAACAATGTCAAATCAATCAGAGTCTAATAACCCTCCTTCGGAGAGCCTGTCCCGACAAGTCGGGAGCAGGGAGGTCATTCAAAACAATCTTGACTACACCCTCTTTTCCTGGAGCAAACAAAAAGGCATCTCCCCCATCGCTGTAAAACATGCAGAAGGGGTTTACCTCTACGACTATGATGGCAAAAAGTATATTGATTTTTCCTCGGGGTTGATGAATGTCAATATCGGTCATGGTAATCAACGGGTGACGGATGCAGTAGTAAAACAAATGCAGGAAGTAGCGTATGTAACGCCAAGTTGTGTAACAAAAGTCCGTGGAGAATTGGGAAAGAAGCTGGCGGAGATTTGTCCCGGTGATCTGAACAAAGCTTTTTTTACTTTGTGTGGTGCTACTTCAATAGAAAATGGTATCAAGCTGGCAAGACTGTATACTGGGCGGCATAAAATAGTTAGCCGTTATCAATCCTATCATGGTGCTTCTATTGGTGCCATGTCGGCAAGCGGCGATCCCCGACGTATTCCTGTAGATGCGCAACAAGCTCCCAACTTTGTGCATTTTGATCTGCCATACTTATATCGCTGGGAATATGGGGAAGAAAATTTTCTGAAAGAATCAGTTGCAACATTAGAAAGATTGATTGCTTATGAAGGTGCAGGAACGATTGCTGCTATTATGCTCGAAGGCGAATCAGGTTCATCTGGTTGTTTACAATACCCGGTTGGTTATTTAAAAGCTGTGAGAGAAATCTGCAACAAGCATGGCATACTACTGATAATGGATGAAGTTATGAGTGGATTTGGCAGAACGGGGAAATGGTTTGGTTTTGAAAATCATGGTATCATTCCCGATATGATTGCAATGGCAAAAGGATTGACCTGTGGTTATCTTCCATTCGGTTGTTTGATGGTCAGCGATAAAATTGCTGCCAAGTATGATGACAATATGCTGGCATTAGGTCTCACCTACTCTGCTCATCCTGTTAGCTGTGCTGCTGCATTGGAAACATTGAAGATTTATGAAGATGACAATCTGATTGAAAATGCTGCCGCCATGGGAAAATATGTAGAGCAAGAAGTAGAAAAATTAAAACAAAAACATCCGAGCATTGGAGATTTCAGAAATACCGGTTTACTCGGTTGTATTGAATTAGTAAAGAACAGAGAAACCAAAGAACCAATGGCTCCTTTCAACGCTTCCCCCAAAGAAATGGAAGTAATGAATAAGGTAGCTGCAAAAATTAAAGAACTCGGCATGTACACTTTTGTACGTTGGGGTTTTATTTTTATTGCGCCGCCATTAATTGTTACAAAAGAACAGATTGATGAAGGGTTAAAAATTATTAGTGAGGCGATAAAGATTGCGGACGAGGCCCCCCAACCCCCGCAAGGGGGGCTTTAAAACCCGATTGTTTAAATCGCATATTGATTTTAAAAGCGAAAGCAATAAATGATTAAGGTCTCATTAAATTTAAAACTCTTCATTTCCGAATGACAAAGGAAAATATCGAAATATCAGAGTCTAAGAACCCTCCTTCGGAGGGCAGGGAGGTTTCTGCTACAGAGGGAAGGGAGGCCTCCCTCTACAACGAAGACCTCGCCCCCATCCCCTTAGAAAAAAGAACATGGGGAACCTGGAACTATGCTGCTTTATGGATCAGCATGAGCCTTTGCATTCCAACTTATATGCTGGCAAGTTCATTAATTGAAGGAGGGATGAACTGGTGGCAATCCATCCTCACCATTTTCATTGGCAATACAGTTGTATTAATTCCTATGATTCTTAATGGACATGCCGGTGCTAAGTATGGCATTCCATTTCCCGTATTTGCAAGAGCAAGTTTTGGAACAAGAGGGGCAAATATTCCAGCAATATTAAGAGCTATCGTTGCTTGCGGTTGGTTTGGCATCCAGACCTGGATCGGTGGTTTCGCCATGTACCAGATGATGAAACTCTGGATTCCTTCTTTAGCAACTTTGCCACAAATTTTTCCTGATTCATTTGGATTAGAAACAGGACCAGCCATTTGTTTTTTTATTTTCTGGTTGATCAATATGCTGGTTGTTTATTTTGGAATTGACAGCATCAAAAAATTATTAGTATTCAAAGCATTCTTTTTACCATTCGCCGCATTGGCATTATTATTCTGGGCAATCAATGCCGGTAATGGTTTAGGACCAATACTTTCACAACCGGCAAAACTAACAGGCCCTGCATTCTGGGCTTATTTTTTTCCTGCGCTAACGGGCATGGTTGGGTTTTGGGCAACATTATCATTGAATATTCCGGATTTTACCCGATATGCAAAAAGTCAGAAAGCACAGATCAACGGTCAAATAATCGGACTACCACCTTCAATGACATTATTTGCATTTATCGGCGTAGTAGTTACTTCAGCAACATTTATTATTTATGGCGAAACGATCTGGGATCCGGTTGTACTCGCAGGAAAATTTGAAAATAAAATATTGGTAAGTTTTGCAATGATCGCCGTTGCTCTTTCAACATTAGCTACTAACATTGCAGCAAACATTGTTAGTCCTGCCAATGATTTTGCAAACCTCTCACCACAAAAAATAAATTTCAGAACTGGCGGATACATTACCGGCATCATTGGTATTCTCATCTTCCCCTGGAAATTAATTGCCGATCCTAATGGTTATATTTTTACATGGCTCATTGCATATTCCAGTTTACTCGGTCCCGTTGGTGGCATTTTGATCGCTGATTATTATTTCATAAGAAAGCAACAACTGAATGTAACAGAATTATATCAGCATAAAGGCCAATATGGTTTTAGTAATGGTTTTAATTCCGCAGCTATCATTGCATTGCTAATTGGTATTATTCCAAATGTTCCCGGATTTTTATTACAAGTAAAACTGGTTTCCAATACAGCATTTCCCGTTTGGATATCCGATCTGTATCATTATGCATGGTTTGTTGGTTTTTTTGTCAGTGGTTTTGTATATTGGGTATTGATGAGTGAGAGAAAATAACCGCAGAGGTGCAGCGTACGCAGAGTCCTTCGACTTAGCTCAGAATTGCACAGCGCCTCCCCGTCTCTGCGGTAAAAATAATTTGTATGAGTATAATCATAAAAAACGGAAGAATAATAACAGCCGATGCCAATCAGCTAGCAGATATTTATATCGAAGGCGAAACCATCAAAGCAATTGGCAAAGACCTGAATATAAAAGCGGCAACAGAAATTGATGCAGCAGGTAAATTAGTTTTCCCCGGCGGTATTGATCCGCATGTACATCTGGAAATGCCTTTCATGGGAGCCTTTTCATCTGATAATTATGAAACGGGTACAAGAGCTGCATTGTATGGCGGCACCAC
>JBBKXU010000456.1:0-6511 GCA_037969645.1 Ferruginibacter sp.
CTATGTAGATGATGTGCAAATGGAAACACTTGCTGACACTGCCATACAGGCTATGTTGAGCAAACTTGACCCTCACTCTGTTTTTATACCGGCTGACGAATTGCAGATGGTTAATGAGGAGTTGAAAGGTATATTCTTTGGAATTGGTATTGAGTTCCACATTTTTGACGATACATTAAATGTGATTAATGTTTTAAAAGACGGACCAAGTTTCAAAGCCGGATTGCAAACCGGTGATAAATTTATAAAAATTGGCGACAGCGCCGTGGCCGGTAATAAAACCAACGCCGATATTTTTAGAAAACTGCTTAGAGGTGACAGAGGTACTAAAGTTGCGGTTACTTACCTACGAAATGCAAATAGTAAGCAAATTACTATAACCAGGGATGCTATTCCGCTGTACAGTGTTGATGCCAGTTATATGATGACCAAAGAAATTGGTTATATCAGGCTTAATAAATTCTCTTCGGAAACCTATCGTGAATTTATGAAAGCTTTGGAGCCGCTGAATAAAGCGGGTATGAAAAAGCTGATACTTGACCTGAGAGGCAATGGCGGAGGTATTTTACAGGAAGCTGTTGATATTGCCGACGAATTTTTAGCAGGCGATAAATTAATTACATACACCGAAGGAAAGCATGTTGACAAAACAGAGTACCGTTGCCGCCGTGTGGGCCAGTTCGAAACCGGCGAACTGATTGTATTAGCAGACGACGGAACGGCCAGCGCAAGCGAAGTGTTGATGGGCGCTTTGCAAGATTGGGACAGGGCTACCATTATTGGTCGCCGAACTTTTGGCAAAGGATTAGTGCAGGAACAGTTCGACTTAAGCGATAAAAGTGCATTGAGACTCACAGTTGCAAGGTATTTTACACCTGTGGGCCGCAGCATTCAGCGTTCGTACAGTAATGGGGGTAAAGCCTATTACGAGGAAATTGCCAGCCGTTACCATGTCGGTGACACACAACTTGAGGATTCAGTTGGAAAAAATACTGGTAAAATATATAAAACACACGGTGGCAAACTGGTTTACGGCAAGGGCGGTATAACGCCCGACTACACTATAGCCATTGATACCGCCTATTTAATGAAATATTCTGCGTTACTGTACAGTAAGAGTACTATTAATAATTATGCCTACAATTACTATTTGCAGCACCAGACAGCACTTAAAGTCTTTAAAACTCCGGCTGAGTTTATAAACGGATTTTCTTTTACAGATGCTGACTGGACAGGGTTCGTAGCTGCCGCCGCAAAAGATTCTGTAAATATTTCATCGGCTCTGCCAAAGGAAAAAACGGACATCGTTAACAGTATCAAATCATATATTGCGAGGCAATTATGGCGTACCGAAGGTTTTTTTGAAGTGCAGAATACGAATGACGAAGGCGTTAAAAAGGCATTGGAGCTTTTTGAAAAGCGGTAAAAATGACCAGGTTTTTTACTAATAAATACAGCTTAAAACTTGGTAGTCTGCAAAATTTATTTAATTTTAATTTTATTATAATAAACCACTGCTTTAGCTCAAATACCAATGTCGCCAAAACTTTATTCTTACTTGAAAATTACCAGGTTACTTATTATAGTCGCAGGATTAATAATAGGAACTGACAGTTGTGCCCAACAACTACCGCCTGGTGGCGTCACTAAACTGAGCAGGCCGGAGAAAAAAAATGAGGAAACAATAACACAGAAAACTAAGGGAGATTCAAAACTCAGTATCATTACCGGATTAGGACTTGCCAATTATCTGGGGGACTTAACGGAACATAACAGAATATATTCGCAATCGGGTTTTGCATTTAGCGCTGGTGCCTCTTATGCTTTTGCAACTAAGTTTAGCGCAAAATTAAACTTTGGAATACAGCAGGTTAAAGCAGCCGATAGTAAAAACACAGGAGCACAATATAAAGCGAGGAATTTGAGTTTTAAATCACAGGTGATTGATATGACGGTGGCATTGGATTATGACCTGATCAGTATTAAAAAACACGGATTCAGCCCCTATGTTTCAGCTGGTGCAGGAGTCATGTTTTTTAACCCAACTGCTGAAAATGCATCGGGTAAACAAAAACTACGAGAATTAGGTACCGAAGGACAGGGCTTGGCCGGATACCCCGGTTTGTATAATAAAGCTACTTTTGCTATTCCATTGGGATTTGGCGTAAAAATAGCTGCGAGCAAAAAAGTATTGCTTCATTTGGATTTTTGTTATCGCATTACAGGAACCGATTACCTTGATGACGTGAGCACTGCTGGTTATCCTGACAAAGCATTATTGGATGCAAAGAACCCAATAATTGCTACTTTTACATGGCGGGGCAACGAAGTTGGTGGCGAAACATATCCAAATAATCTAAAAAGCCCCAGAGGAAACCCCAGTAATAAAGATGGTTACTATACAACGCAGCTTAAATTGGAATTTAAATTATAAAAAATAACGCACTAATGAAAATCATCAAACTAACAGCACTTGTACTTGGACTTTTTATGTTCAACAATGTGATAGCCCAAAAAGGCAGAGATAAAGCAATGGCTGGGGTAAGAAACCCTGGCGAGGAATCCACCGATTTTAGTTTCTCAATTGCGGCAGGAACTGCCAGTTATATGGGCGACCTTATTCAGGGCAACAGACTTTTCAATAAGCCCGGCATTGCAATAACAGCCGGTGTAATTTATCCAATTATGAATAAACTGAATGCCCGTTTAGATCTAGGTGTTCAAAAAATTCAGGCAGCAGACAGCAAAAACAAAGATGCCCAGTATAAAGCCAGAAACCTTAGTTTTAAATCTACTGTTATAGACATATCGGCTTCTGCGGAGTATACAATATTGAATATGGAACGCTTTGGATTCTCTCCCTATATATCTGCCGGAATTGGAATAATGAATTTCACTTCCTCTGCAGAAGATGTTAATGGAAGAAAATACCTTTTAAGAGATTTGAATACAGAAGGACAGGGCCTTGCAGGCTATGCTGATGTTTATAACAAATCTTCGATAATAATCCCATTGGGTATGGGTATAAAATACCCTGTTAACGACAGAGTAACTTTACAACTTGATTTTACTTACCGCATAACCGGTACTGATTATCTGGATGACGTAAGTGCTAATAGCTATCCCGATAAAGCGGTACTTGATGCAAGAAACCCTATAACATCTAGCTTTACATGGCGCGGTAATGAAGTAGGCAGCGGACCATATCCAAAAGGTGGGACACTGCCACGCGGTAATCCAAAAGACAACGATGGTTATTATACCACCCAGTTTAAAGTTGCCTTTAAGCTTTAATTTAAAACAAACTGTTCATGACCATCATTAGACTAATTTTTGTTTTATTAGGATTAATGATTTTCGGGGAATCGTATGCCCAGCAGGTATTACCTAAGGGTGAAAACCCGATAATAAAAAAGAAAGCACCGGATAAAAAACCCGGCAGCAGTTCGGGCCTCAGTATTAATGCAGGCTTAGGCGTAGCTAATTATTTTGGTGATTTGATGCAGTATAACAGATTGTTTTCACAATCTGGCTTTGCCTTTGGTGTGGGTGTATCTTACCCGCTTTCTAACCGGTTCAGTACCAGATTGGATATTGGCGCACAGCAGGTAAAAGCTGCAGACAGCAAAAACAAAGGAAGCCAATATAAGGCACGCAACCTCAGTTTTAAGTCTTCCGTATATGACATGTCTGTGTCACTTGATTTTAATTTGATCAATATAGATAAACACGGATTCAGTCCTTATGTATCAGCAGGTGTTGGTGCCATGATCTTTAATCCCACAGCAGAAGATATTTCGGGAAATAAGCAAAAGCTTCGTGAGTTGGGTACCGAAGGTCAGGGCCTTGCAGGGTATCCGGGTATGTATAAAAAAGCCTCATTTATTGTACCCTTGGGATTAGGTGTAAAAATTGCAGCTGGTAATAATGTAACACTCAGCCTCGACTTTAATTACCGTATTACCGGAACCGACTATCTGGATGACGTGAGTACAAGCGGCTACCCCGACAAAACTTTGCTTGATGCCCGTAACCCGTTAACGGCCAGATTTACCTGGCGTGGAAATGAAGTGGGTGGCGAAGCTTACCCTGCTAATTTAAGTTTACCACGGGGTAATCCTGCCAATAAAGATGGCTACTACACCACCAGGTTTAAAGTAGCTTATTCATTTGCAAAAAAGAAAAAAGAAAAAACACCGGCGTCGGTAATAGTAGTAAACAAGCCAAAGGAAGCCGACAGAGATTATGACGGTGTGCCTGATGCAGTTGATAAATGCCCCGATGTAAAAGGAAGCACGGAAAACAATGGTTGCCCCTTCGCTTTTGTTGAAGGTGGCGAACTGACGGCAGTTTCACCCGATTCGATGACCTACCGTATATATTTTGACTTTGACAGATCACTTTTATTAACCGAAGCTTTTAAAACATTAAAAGGTATTGTGGGGCTACTTGAAGCCGACAATTCGTTGAAGATTAATATAACCGGGCATTCAGATAATTTAGGCACCAGTTCGGCAAGTATGCAATTATCTGCCGATAGGGCAAATATTACAAGAGATTATTTCCTGAGTTATAATGTACCGGCAGACAAAATAACAACTGCTCATTACGGCGAAACCCGGCCTGTTGATAAAGAACAACAATGGCGTAACCGCAGGGTGGAAATAACCATCATTAAGAAATGATAAAATCAAATAATTAACAAACTGGCGATCACAAAATGACAACCTTTTTAAATCAGAAAGTCGCTTTTTCTTACGCAAATTACCGCTATTTATATTCCACCTGTAATTAATTACCTTTGCGGCAAAAAAACGATTCTATATGTGGCTAAACAATATCCTGGAGACGATAGGAAACACTCCCCTTATCAAACTTAATAACATAACCAAGAACCTGCCTTGCACCGTACTGGCTAAAGTCGAGTATTTTAACCCAGGTAATTCTATCAAAGACCGTATGGCTTTAAAAATGCTGGAAGTGGCGGAACAAGAAGGAAAAATTAAGCCAGGCGGAACCATCATCGAAGGCACAAGCGGTAACACCGGTATGGGGTTGGCTTTGGCTGCCTGCATAAAGGGATATAAATGCATTTTTACCACTACTGACAAGCAATCGAAAGAAAAAGCAGATATTTTAAAAGCAGTTGGCGCAGAAGTAATCGTTTGCCCAACCAACGTGGAGCCCGAAGACCCACGCAGTTATTATTCTGTGTCAAAAAGACTGGCAACCGAAGTTCCAAACAGCTGGTATGTTAATCAATATGATAACTTGGCTAACCGCCTTGCTCACTATGAGCAAACCGGCCCCGAAATTTGGGAACAGACTGAAGGTAAGGTAACGCACCTTGTTGTTGCTACCGGAACAGGCGGCACTATTGTTGGTACAGGCAAGTATTTAAAAGAAAAAAATCCGAACATAAAGATTTGGGCTATTGACAGTTACGGCTCTTTGCTAAAGAAATATTTTGAAACCGGCGAATTGGATCAAAAAGAAGTTTACCCATACATAAGTGAAGGCTTTGGAGAAGATTTTGTACCTGCCAATTATGACATGAGCGTGATTGACGAGTTTACTAAAGTTACAGATAAAGACGGCGCCGTTATGGCCCGTAGAATTGCCAAAGAAGAAGGGATGTTCTGCGGATATAGTGCAGGAAGCTGTTTACAAGGGCTCATGCAGCTTAAAGATCAGCTTAAAAAAGATGATGTGGTGGTATTGATATTTCACGACCATGGCAGCCGCTATGTAGGTAAAGTGTATAACGATCAGTGGATGCTTGAAAGAGGCTTCTTAGATGTAAAAACCTTTAAAGACCTTGTAAGTGGCCGTGGAGCACAGCGTTTAATCAACTTAAAAAAAGATGATACTGTTGCAGATGCTATAGAATTAATGAAGAAATACGACATAGAAAATATTCCGGTGATGGATGCTGAAACCAGCGTAGGTGCTATATCTGCAGGCGGTTTGTTCGATAAAATTTTAACTAATCCAGACGTTAAATCGCAAACTGTAGAATCAGTTATGGAAAAAGCATACCCCGAAGTGGCTTTTGAAACCCCGGTGGAGCGTTTGAGCAGCTTTATTACCAAAGAAAACGGAGCGGTATTAAGTAAGGATGAAAGTGGCTTTTTTCACATTGTTACCAAATACGACATTATTCAAAGCCTTACAAAATAGTTTAATAGTTTTTTTACTATAGGTTAAAAACCTTTCCCGTGCTGCATCTTATTGATGCAGCACTTTTCATATACAGAAATATTACTATTCCCTTCACGTAGATTTACGATACCTGATCACGTAACTCTTGCATATCCCCTGCAGAAATAGTACGTAGGCAATAGTAATTATAGTAGCTCAAAAAAAGAGCAATATCGCTCTATTACAGAATAAAAATCTGCTGCATCTTTGTGTAAGAAGTTGATTGATAGGAATTAAATATCAATCGTTATCCAAAATCCAAAATAAAACCAATGAACTGAAATCCAATGTTTGTGAAGAACCATCAAAC
>JBBKXU010000457.1:0-2600 GCA_037969645.1 Ferruginibacter sp.
TTATCAAATACGTTTACAATAATGGTTCCGACGAAGTAATTCGCCGTGGAAAGAAAATTCATGCTATGGGCTTTGTTGAACTGGTTGAGCATGACCAGTTGATGGGCGGCGTCGTTTTCAGGGTAAAAGACGATAGTTACTCAACATTTTACAAAGTGTATATTCAAAAATATACCGATGCAAAATCCATTTCAGTTCGCTGTTCCTGTCCTTATAATTTAGGAGATATATGCCGGCACGAGGCTGCTGCTTTAATTCGCATGCAGGATATGGTTGATAAAAATATGCTGGGTAACACCAATATACAATATAACCAGCGTCATACTGTTGCCAAGATGAAGCATATAGAATTGAAAATGATTAAGATGCTTTCATCTCCGGGAATATACGCCGAAGCTGAAAATATTTTACGCAGCACAAAAGCAAATCTTATAAAAGCTGCGGATGAAAGGGTAGAAGCGGAATTGGTTATTGACGGCGAGATATTTCCGCTTGTTATTCAAAAAAATGATGAAAGGAATTTTGACACTTCCTGCAAATGCGGCGAAACCGAACATCCGTTATGCGAACACAAAACTGTTTTGTTTCTGCAATTAATGGATGCTTACGGAACTAATTATTTCGACAGTATCCGCAACTGGGATAAGGAAAAAAATAAACTTCTGCAGATTTACGGTTACAGTCTGGATGATGACCTGGCCGATAAATTTGAATTTACTTATAAAGAAGGGAAACCATTTTTAAAAGTACTGGACAGCTCCATTAAAAGAGTTGCCGCAGGTTCAGTTGCGGCCAGACCTGTAGAGTCTTTCATTGTGCCCGACCTGCCGGCCGAGGAAGTTGTTGTTGCTGAAGAGCCTGCAAAAAAACTGGGTGTTGTTTTTAATTTCAATGCTTCCATGTATCCGTATTTTGACGTGGATGCTGTGCAGGGCGAATCTGATGAAGAGCTATTAAACTATACAGGAAAAGTTGAAAAACTAGACCTTAGTAAATTTGTAGATACCGAATTATTCAGTGAAGAAGACAAGCAGTTGCTGCAACAGATACGTAAATTACAAAGCAGCGAAATAAATAAATATCTTGATCGTAACTCACCTTTTGCCGGCATTTGGGAAAATATTATTCATTCTAACGGAGATGATTTACCGGAAGACACAAAAGCACTTATTGCTGAATATCTGCAACCCAAGCTTAAAAAAATATTTGAAGAACAGGCCGATAATAATTTTATTTTTTATCTGCCCAAGGCAAAGCCATTTACTACAGCTAACCTGGTAGAAATTGAATTAAGTAATCATTTTATTGCACCGGTTTTTAAAGTGCAGGCCAACAACGATCATTTTGAAATTGAATGTACTGTCAAATTATTAGGCGAAACTTTTCCGTTTAATGAAAATGAATGTAACAGCAGTCTGGTTTATCTGAACGATGATGTAATGTATCTCTGGCAAAAAGCGGAAGACGTGCTGCAGGCCGAAAAATTTTTAAAAGAAGGGAATATTCAGCTCAGTAAAGATAACTGGGCCGACAAAATGAAGAAGATAATTCTGCCACTTACCAAAGATTACCAGGTAGAATTTGATAAAAGCCTCATCAGGGAAGTTAAGAGCGGCGAACCTGAAGTAAAACTACAATTACAGGAAAGGGGCGACTATCTCTTGTTTCTCCCCATATTCACTTATCAGGGATTTGAAACCAAACCCACGGATAAAGAGAACATTACTATTCCCGACGGAGATAAAATTCTTGTTATTGAGCGAAACCTGGAAGCAGAGGAAAACTTTCTAAAAAAACTGGAAAGCCTGCACACTTTGTTTGTAAGGCCCGATGACAATAAAAATACACTGGTATTAAAAGGAGCTGATGTGTTGCGTAATAACTGGTTCTTTTTATTCGTAGATGCTATGAACGAAATGAAAGTGCCGGTATTTGGTTTTGAGGCATTACGCAATTTCCGTTTTAATACTGCACGGCCAAACACGCATATACATGTAAGCAGCGGATTAGATTGGTTTGACGCCAAAGTTGAAATTGAGTTTGGCGAACAAAGGGTTGGTATTGATGCAATAAAATCGGCACTTGTAAATAAGCAATCATTTGTACAACTGAATGATGGCACTTTAGGTATTTTACCTGATGAGTGGCTTAAGCGATATTCTCTGCTTTTTAAAGTAGGTGATGGCAGAAGCGACCAGTTACGCCTGTCTAAATATCACATGAGTGTGATTGACGAGCTATTCGAAAACAGGGATGAAAAAGAACTGAGTTTTGAGCTGGATGAAAAATACGAAAGGCTTAAAGCATTCAAAAATATTCCGGAAACACCGGCACCTGCACATTTGAAAGACATTCTCCGTCCTTATCAAATATCTGGTTTTCAATGGTTGAATTATTTGAATGATGTAGGCTGGGGTGGCATTTTAGCCGATGATATGGGTTTGGGTAAAACGGTACAGGCACTGAGTATGCTGCATCATTATAAAGAAACTAATAAAACGGTTATGGCCATGGTAGTGTGCCCGACTACACTTATTTATAACTGGAGAAATGAAGTTCAGAAATTTGCACCATCATTAACTTTTCATATCCACCATGGC
>JBBKXU010000458.1:0-4957 GCA_037969645.1 Ferruginibacter sp.
TCAATATCCACCACGTATTTTTTGTGGGGATGATAAATATTTTTATTTGCCTTTTTAACTTTATCATCTTTTGTATTTTAAAAAACCAGGGGCTTCTGTTGGGCGCTAGTTTTTTGAAAAATGTTCTTTTACAAATGCATGTTGTTGATTTTCTGTCATTTTATCAGCCCCAGATACCTCAATTTTTATTTTTTCAAAATGAAGATCTTCCTTTAAAGTATTCAGTAATTCAAGTTTAGCGTCGGTTGGACCAAAAAGAATTACCCGATCATAATTCACAATAGCATCTCCCAGTTTTTTATAATACGCTGTCTGTTGCTGTTTTTGTTTATTGAGCATCATCGTTTCACCCTTGTCAAGCACTTCTGTTTTTACATCATGTGTAAACTCACATTCAACCGTTATTGTTTGTATTTGTTCTGTTGAATACTCCATCAGGTTAGCCCTTGCGTGATCCATCCAGATGCCTAAATATTTTGATTTTGTCGTCATTGCGTTCGTTTTAAGGTTTATTGTAAAAAGGACAGACTATAATTCCAAAATGATTTTGTGTACTTCTGCTTTCGTTCTGCCAAGTTTGGTTTGCAGCCTTGTCAGCATCTCATCCTGTTTGCCTTCTGTAAACAATAAATCAGTTTCAGTCAGCATTCCGAATTTTTTCTTCAGTTTTTCTTTTATGTCTTTCCAGTTTCCTTTAACTTCTGTTAAGCTATTCATGAGTTCGGGATTTTAATATGTAAATCTCTATGTAAGTATATAACAAAGATGAAGCCATTTACCCGCTATAGTGTTACACAACCCTTGATAAAAATTATAATATTCACACTTTTACATACCATTGAGATGCCTCGTTTATTTGTGTTAATCAATGGATTTCTTACCAAGTGCTATTACCGTAATACCACCAACTATAATGACAGCTCCAAGGATTGAAGGCCATTTCACCGAATGTTGTTTCTCCTTGTTGATCTGTATAGGACCAAGGTCAACAACCTTTTCGGTTGTTACATAATTGAATCCGGTGTACAACATCATTAATGCGCCGGCGGCTACAAGGATGATTCCAATAGTTTTTGTTTTCATTTTATACTGTCTTTTTGGTTTATGATGTTACCCTGCAATCGCAGATTTTTCAATGTTGTTTCACTTGCCTTTTTTAGATCCGCTGCTTTTTTTGCTTCAGCCTTTTTTTGTTTCTTAAAATATCCCCTCAATAAAAAACTGTGTTTTACTGCATCCATATTATCGCTCAACCCTTTGGTACCCGACTGCAGGTTGCTCATAGTTGAATCTAATTTTTCAGACAGGTTTCCATTGTTAAGATTAGTTGTGAACTGCGAAAATTCTTTGGTACTGGTTTGCAGGTTAGTCAACGTGCCCTGTATACTGTTGGAATAGCCTTCATCAGATATTAATCTGGATAAAGCACCATTTCCGTTATTTATTTTATAACTGAATTGGGCAAGTTGGTTAGTAATGATACCCGCATTGTCTACACTGGCCTTTAAACTGTTCATCACATCTGCCATTTCCACCGGGCTTTTTGAAGCAATCAGGTCATTGTTTTTCACGGTAGTTGTAATGCCGACACCGGGCGATATCGCAAGAACCTTATCTCCCATTAGTCCATCAGAACCAATACTGGCAGTTGCGTCTGTCTTAATAAACTGCTGCACCGATTTCCTGATAACCAGCGTAACCATCACTGATGAATCGGTTATTAATTCAATTTCGTCAACCGTACCTATGTTAATACCCGAAAAGCGGACATTGTTTCCCACCTGCAGGCCGCTTACGGTACTAAACTTTGCTTTAAGGTGAAAAGTAGAACCAAAGAGGTTCTTCTGTTTGCCAACAAAATAAATTGTTGAAGCAAACAGTAAGAGGCCTATTATAACAAACATGCCTAGTTTCCATTTGTATGCTGATTCTGTTGCCATAGTTTTTATTTTTAAATTATTTAAATGAAAAAAGAGCGAACCCATTCGTCGTCACTTTTTTCCAATGCATCATAAGTACCTTCCGCATGAATAACTCCGTCTTTCAGGATAACCAGCCTGTCGCCTGTAAGCTTGGCACAGGACATATCATGTGTAATGATGATAGATGTTGTTTTATTTTTTTGCTGAATGGATAAAATCAATTCACTGATCTCCCGGGAGGTGATGGTATCCAGGCCGGTAGTTGGTTCATCGTACAGGACGATTTCGGGCTTTAAGATCAGTGTACGGGCAAGGCCAATCCTTTTACGCATACCACCCGATAATTCCGACGGCATTTTGTCAATGGCTTCGGCAAGTCCTACATCTTCGAGCGCTTTTAAAACGGCATCATCTACTTCTTTGGAAGAAAGTTTTTTTGAATGTCGCTTCAACGGGAATTCTAAATTCTGCCGCACTGTCATAGAATCATATAAAGCAGCATTCTGAAAAAGAAAACCAATTCTTACCCTTATTGCATTCAACCCGTTATCATCCAGTTTTGTGATATCGGTATCAAATACATTTATTTCGCCGCTATCTGCTTTTACCAGGCCCACCAGGCATTTTATTAATATTGACTTACCTGAGCCGGATTTACCCAACACCACCAGGTTCTCAGCCTTATTTACAAAAAGGTCTACCCCTTTTAATACATTATTGTGTTCGCCAAAGGACTTATGCAATCCCTTTATTTGTATTAACGCTGCTGTGTCTTCAGCCGCATTTTTTTGTTCAATATGTATTTCTTCTGTTATCATTTTATTTAGAAAAAAAGATCTGTTATCTGTACGGCCAGCATATCAATAATAAAAATGGTAAGCGATGCTGCCACTACGGCTGAGTTGGCTGCTTTACCTACACTCTCGGTTCCGTTTGCGGCAGTATATCCTTTGAAACAACCGATGAGGCCAATAAAAAATCCAAAAAAGAATGTTTTAATGGTGGCCGGCAAAATGTCGAGGAAATCAAGCGAAGCAAGTACTTTTGAAAAGTACCTGAACAAGCTTACATCACTGTGTATATTGATGCCCACGTATCCACCAAAAATACCAATGCCATCTGCAAATACAACCAACACAGGTACCATCAATGTGGCGGCCAGTATCCTCGTTACCACCAGATATTTGTAAGGATTGATGGCTGATACTTCCATCGCATCAATCTGCTCTGTTACTTTCATAGAACCCAACTCTGCCCCAATACCAGATGCGATTTTTCCGGCACAGATCAATGCGGTAATAACCGGTGCAATTTCTCTAATCAATGATAGTGCAACCATCCCCGGCAGCCAGGATTCGGCGCCAAACTCGGCCAATGTAGGCCGTGATTGCAGCGTAAGCACAAGCCCCATAATAAAACCGGTGATGCCAACCAGCGGCAGAGACTTGTAGCCAATAACATAACATTGACGCAGAAATTCTTTTAATTCAAATGGCGGGCTGATCAGTTCTTTAAAGAACCTGCCGGTAAAAACGGTGATGTTACCTGTATCTGTAAAAATATTTTTAAGGGCACTGATCAATTGAATATTTTTATAGATTGAATTATCCTGTTTCCTCTGATAAATAAGGCAATAAATGTTTGTAATGTTGATATCATTACATTAGTTTTATTTTGCTGTGCTGTAAAAAATATACGCCATCCAGCGCCGGGGTAAAAAACGTATTACACCCGAGGATAGCTTTGCTAAAGTTCCCGGCACTATAATCATTCTTCCTTTTAATGTTTTCCGCACAGCAACTTCGCCCACCTTTTTTACTGGAACAGCCATTTGCATTCCAAACCATCCAAGTTTTTCTTTTGTATATTTTTTAATAGATGGCTTAGTAAATACCGGGCCCGGGCTCAGGCAGCTCACACTAATATTTTTATCTTTTAACTGATAACGCAAAGAGTAGCTGAATGAAACAACAGCCGATTTGGTAGCAGCGTATAAATTTTTGATAGGAATAGGGGCAAAGCCCGCCATGCTGGCGACATTCAAAATAAAGGAGGGTGAATTTTTCTCCAGCAAGGGAAGTAATGTCAAACTAAGCGCCATGGTTGATTCCAGGTTTAGCCTTACCATATACCGGAGAGAATCTAATGGAAGCGTTAGATAATCATGCTCACCACCAAAGCCGGCTACATTGCAAAGCATTTTAAGCTGTATATCACGATCGGTACACCATTTTGCTATTTCACCTGCTGTGTTTTCAAAAGCCAGATCAAAAACCAGTATTTCAACATGAACAGGATAGGCTGCTTCTAATTTATTCTTGGCCGCAATCAAACCGTCTTTATGCCTTGCAATCAGCACCAGATTATAATTACGTTTTGCCAAAGCCTCGGCGATGGCATAACCAATCCCTTTACTGCCGCCTGCAACCAATGCATAGGGTAATGAATTGTTACTTTTCATTTGTAATAAAGTATCATTGTTTGTAGAATAAGTTACGCTGGCACCTACAATCGGAACATTAAAGACAACAATAAAAAGGAAAAACAACAATTTCATAAATACGCTTTTAACATTAACTACGTATAACAGGTAATTGACTGAATTTAAATTTCAATCATTCCCATACTGCATAATGCAGCTTTCTTCAAAGTATTATTATTGGCTGTAAATCATTTACCTGAAGAACAGCCTGGATAAAAAAACAAAAGAAGCACAGCAATAACCTGAAGTGCAAAACTTATATTATTGAAAGTGAATTTTTTCATTGTAATCAGTACGCTGATTAATGATCAGTGTTTTTAAAACGGAATAGTTATTACATATGCATGCTGCTCCTGATAGAATCTAAAAGCCCAAAAGCCTGCAACAGCCATATAATTACCAGGATTACAACCACAGCATTTAAAATGCTTTTGATTTTGCTGTCCATAGGGATAAAAGCATTAACCAGCCAGAGTATAACTCCAACAACAACCAGCACTAGTAAAATAGTAAGTATAGACATAATAATAATTTTAGAATGATGATAGTAAAG